>CASFPB010000029.1 GCA_949296605.1 uncultured bacterium | reverse complement strand
TCATTTATATAATTTCTCCATATAATTTTTTCATACTCATCGTCCAAATTTGCAAAATTATCACATAATCTATCTATCGTATAATTTAATTTTATATCTTCATCTAGTGCTCTAACCATGTTAGAGACTAAACAACTTCCAACTTTAGCAAGATCATATTGTGTTTCCATAACAAACTTTTTGGCTGGTTTACTAGTCCCATTTGCAATTTTTTCAGAAAAATTACAAATTTCTCTTTTCAACTCATAGGTATTTGTAGTAAAATTATTCATGTAAGACATCTCCATATTTTTGTTTAGTAATGATTTATTTTATCAATTAAATTATAACAAATTTTGGAGTGTTTTACCTTATTTTTCAATCAAAAATCAGAAAAAGTTATCAACATTTTCTGATTTTTTCTTGTCAATTATTTTTTTCACCGAAACTCAAACGTAATTAAAAAACCATTATTTTAACATTAATGTTTTTAAATAAGTATTAAATTTATTAACAATAATGTAAAAATTAATGCTTTATTTTAAAAAATATATTTATCAATATTTATTATCAAACGATTGACGTTTAGATAACTTGATTTATTTTTTTAGTACTTTATTTAAAGTTTTAATATGTTCTTTAGAATTAGTTAGTGTATCCTCACAATGACCTTTTCCTTTCAAACAAATAGTCGTTGCATTATAATTTTTTTCCAAATATCTTGCTACTTTTCTAAATAAAATTTCATTTATTTTACTACCATACAAATAATAAACTTCTGTATCAGGTGTATCAATATCCTTTGGTAAATTAAACCTACCAACTTCCTTAACACAATTGATTATTGTTTCATCTGACAGATGATCACATAGTTCTAAAAATATATTTAATTTGTCCTTGCTAATAATAGTACCAACTGCATGATTTATAGTTTTTTTATCTCTATTTTGCGTTTTATGAGTAATATCTAAATACCAATTTGTAAAATATCTTATAATAAAATTATTCCAAGATAAGAGAGGAGAACTTTCTAATATTAATTTTTCTATTTCTATATTTTTATTCTTCCAAATGTAGCTTGCTAAAATTCCTCCCATACTCATACCATAAACAGCAAAAACTTTATTACCATATCTTTTAATATAATATTCTTCTATATCTTTAGCGCATATATCAAAAGAAATAAAATTTTCTTTATCATTTACATTATGGCCCTCAAGAATTGGAACAATTACAAAATAATTGTTTTTATAATACTCGATATAATCATTCCAAATTTGATATGGGCATTGAAAACCATGAATTAAAATAATTTTTTTATTTTTAGGATCACCATATTCTAATATTTCCATATCCACAACTCTCTTTCATATTTCTATTTTTAACCTATTTTTTGTTTTCTTTTTGATACTATATTAGTTAGAATAATAAACATAATAGAAAAAGATAATACAATTATAATATTTAATAATATTGGTTTTATAGTATTTAAATTAATAAGTTCTAATGTTTTTAAAACTTCATTATTACTTATATAGTAATATGAAGGTAAAATATGAGCAATTTTTATAACTCCATCTGGTAGCCACTCCATTGGAACAAATGCTCCACATAAGAAACTTGATCCAAGAGATATTACATTAACTATTCCACTTATAGCATTTTTATTTGAAACTATATTACCAATAAATAAGGCAATTGTAGTAGCACATATTGTAAATACAAATGAATTTATTAAGTAAAAAATGCCATGAATAGAAAACATTATATCCCCTACTAAAATGAAACTTAATACAACATATATCATCCACAAAATTATGGAAAACAAACTATTTGATAACAATATTTTTCTATTTAAAGTTTTATAATTAGTACTACTAATAATTGTTCTTTTTTGAATTTTTATATCTTTAAAACTTGCTAAAATCAAACATACAACATATATCAAACATGCCATTATACTATAGTTAGCAAAATTATAATAAAATGTTGCTTTTGATAAAATATTAGTATCTAATTTGGATGTTATTTTAACTTCACTTTTTTTAGATAAAGTTTCATTTATTTTATTTATTAATTCTTCTTCACTATTAATACTTTTTTGATAAATATTTGCTACTTTAATGTATCTTGATAGTAACATTTCGGCAAATGATGATTGATAATCTCCCGTACTTTTAATTTCTATTTCAGGATTTTTTCCATCCATAAAATCTTTATTATAATTTTTAGGAATATATACTACATAATTTACATCTCTATAAAATAAGGCATCATTAATTGCATCTTCATTATTCTTTAAATCTACTACATTACTATTTTCTTCTATATATTTTATTAAATCTTTTGTAATTCCTTTTTCTTCATCATAATTTACTATCATTATATCTGGTTTACTTGCAACAAAATTTATATTACTTTCACTTGTTTGCATATTAAATCCACCAAAGAATATTAAAAATAATGTGTATAATATTATAATGAATTTATTTTTATTCAATATTTTTAAAAATGTTTTAAACACTGTCATATTTTTGCCTCCTTAAACTGATATAAGAAAATATGATTAATACGAAAGCAAAGATAAGCAAGCTTATAACATTAAATATAAATCTATCTAAAGTTTCATAATAATATAAAGAATACAAACCATCTGTTATCATATTTGCAGGATTTAATTTATTAATAATCGGAATATTTTTATCAATTATGTATTTCATTGTTATTCCCATCATTCCTGATAAAAAACAACCTAACATTGTTATTGATATAATTATACCAGTTTTAACATTTTCATTTGATTTAATTATTGTTGCTACTAAAACACCTAATGATAATCCTGCTAGACTTCCTACCATTGCTAAAATAATAATTAATCCTAAATTATTACCATAATCAACATTTAATACAAAGATAGTATAAATAAATAATAATGCAACTCCTATTAATTGAGTAATATAGCTTGCAAGAACACTACTTAAAATTACTTTACCTTTTGTTGTGGGTGCTACTGATACTCTTTTTCCTTGATTAGACATATTAGCTAAATTTTGATTTATAGAAACAGTTCCAAGTATCCCACCATATAAACAAACCATTGCAATAAGTGTATAAAATTCTATCATTGTATAACTTAGATTATCACTCGAAATATTCTTAAGTTTAACATTTTCTTCAGTTGTAATCTCTATTACTTTATTATAAATACTTTCATAGTCAACATTGAAATTTCCTGTCATAATTTGGTTTTGTATTTCTTCTTCAGTAAGGTTATTTATAATATTACTTGTTTGCATAATTTCTTCTGATACATATTTAAATATAGTTTCATTAATACCACTTGCTATAAAAGTTAATTTAGGTTTATTATCTATTAACTCCATATATCCAACTACTTTTTCTTCTTCTAGTAATTTTTGTGCTTCTTCTTTTGTAGTGTATTTGGTTTCGAATAATCTATCCTTATTATTTTTATCACTCATTTCTTCAAAGGCTGATTTAAAAACTTCATTATTATCAAAATCATCATTTTGAATAATTGCTATATTTATAATGTCTAATTTTTCACTATTTTCTATATCTGAAAACGCCATATTAAAGAAAGTTGCTAATATTATTGGAAATGCAAAAGTCCAAAATATTAATTCTTTGTTTCTAAAAAGAGTTTTTAAAGAATATTTAAAATTATGAATAAACATTTAATCTCTAAGTTCCTTTCCAGTTAATTCAAGAAACACATCGTTAAGTGTTGGTCTTTCTGAATATATTTTATTATATTTAATATTATTTTTCTTTAAATACTCCATTATTTCAACTAAATTATTTTTACCTTTTTTATATGTAACAAGCAATATATTACTACTATATTTAGCATCATCTACATTTTTTAATTCTTTTATTTTATCTATGTAATTAATATCTAAGTCATTTATTTCTATCGATATTTTTTCTTCTATTTTAGCTAATTCTTTTAATTCATCAGTTTTACCAGTTGCTAAGATTTTACCTTTATCGAGTATAATAACTCTATCACAAAGTATTTCAACTTCTTCCATGTAATGTGTTGTATATACGATCGTTGCTCCATTATCTCGCAATTTTTTTATTCCATCTAGAATATTATTTCTACTTTGTGGATCTACTGCAACAGTTGGTTCATCTAAAAAAATAAGTTTAGGTTTATGAGCTATACCACACGCAATATTTAATCGTCTTAATAAACCACCAGATAATTTTTTGGGATAAAAGTTTTTAAAACTTTCTAAACCTACTAAGTTTATTGCATCTTCAATATACTTTTTTCTTGTTTCTTTATTATTAATATATAGTCCACAAAAATAATCTACATTTTCGTAAACAGTTAATTCATCAAAAACTGCTACTTCTTGAAATACAACACCTATTTTAGATTTTATATCGTAAGAATCGGGTTTCATCTCTTTACCAAATATTTTTATACTTCCACTACTATAATTTAATAGTGATAATAGACAATTTATTGTAGTTGTTTTACCACTTCCATTTGGACCTAAAAGACCTAGAATTTCTCCTTCATGAACTTCAAAAGACAAATTATCTACTGCTTTTATTTCTTTATATTCTTTTTTTAAATTTTTAACTTCTATTACATTTTTCATTTTGCACTCCTTTATTTTTATAAAAATATTTATTAATATAAATACTTTTAAAGTGTTATTTTTACTTTTATTTTTTTGCCAAATATACCCATAATTTATTACTCATATTTATTATATCATAAAATTTGGTATATTTTTTCTATATTAATATTTTTAGGTTTTTATTATTATCAAACGCTTGTATTCATATGCTACATCATACTTTTTAGTATAAATACTACTTATTCCTCTAGTAATTTTATAGGTATCATTTATAAGACAGAATGTTGTAACGTCGTCTATTAAATGAAACTTTCTACCTAAATTATCGGAGAATATATTTATGCTTTCTCCTGTTCTCGTATAAATATCTAGTCTTATCTTTTTATCGGTTTCTTTATAAACATAGATTCTATCAATTAATTCATTAAAAATATCACTGAAACACTCATCATCATTTAAGCAATTATCTAACATCTTTTTTAGTTCATTAATTTTATTTTCAATATAGTTTTTATCTTGCTTATTATTTTGTAATTCATTCAGTTTGTTTTGATTAGTAATTGTTTCTTCATTAATCAAATCTACTTGTTTTTTATAATCTTCTTTAGATAAATATTCTTCCATAACAAGTTCTAATAATTTATCTTTTTTATTATTTAACATTAAAATTTTAGACTCTATATTTTTTATTTCAGATTCATTATTATTGGTTTCTAAATAATTTTTACAGTCATTTAATATTTCATCAAAAATGTGCTTTCTTCGTTTCAATAATTTATGAAACATATCTTTATAAATGAGATCTAATTCAAATTCAAATACTCTAGGATTAGAACAGCCTTTTAAACTATCACGCCGGTATACTTGGCATTCCCATACTGGATTATTTTTCCTTTTACCAGCCGATGATCTATGATAATGTTAAAGTCAATATAAAAATGTACAAAAAGTTGAAAATAAAAATGTACAAAAAATTTACTTAACTTTGCATGGTTTCAGGGACATCTGAATCCATTTTTAACTTATCTTTTAAACGATATGAATTACCATTTATATTAATAATATATGAATGATGTAATAATCTATCTAAAATTGCATTAGCTAATGTTACATCATTAAATATTTCATGCCATTTTCCAAATGGTTTATTTGTCGTTATTATAGTTGAATGTTTTTCATATCGCTTATTAATTAATTGAAATAACATATTCGCTCCATCTAAGTCCATTGGTAAAAATCCAACTTCATCTATTATCAACAATTTATATCTTGCATAATGGTTCAATCTATTTATAAATCTATTTTCAGATTGAGCTTTTTTTAAATTAGCTATTAAATCATTACATTTTATAAAGTAAGTTGATTTCCTATTTTGGGCTGTTTCTATCCCTATGGATGTTGCTAAATGTGTTTTTCCCACTCCTGGTGAACCTACAAAAATAATGTTTTCATTATTTTCGATAAATCTTAAATTTTTAAAATCTAATATTTGTTCCTTATTTATTGTTGGCTGAAAAGAAAAATCAAAGTCATCAAATGTTTTCAAAAAAGGAAAACCAGCAGTTCTTACACAACCATAAATTGCTTTTTCGTTTCTTAATTCTATTTCTAGATTAGTTAATTCATATAATGCTTCTACAACATCTTTTTCTTTATTATTAATTAAATCTATATATTTATCTAAGTTTTGATTTTTCTTTTCTAATTGTAGTATTTCTAAATTATTTAGTAATTTTACATAGTTATTCATCTTTTATACCTCACTTAATTTATTTATTAGTTCTAAATTTTTTCTTGAAATTTCATCTATTTCTTCAGATGTTTTATTTATTAAAATTCTTGTTAGTCCTTCTTCATAATGTTCTTTTTTATAATTTATATATTTATTAGAAATTTCGTGTATTGTTATTAAATCTTTGTTATAATATACATAAAGTTTATTATTCTCTTCTCTTAAACTAAGAGTATGATTAATAAACTTTATTGGTACGGAATATTTAGAACCTTTGTAATAAAATAACGATTCATTTGATACCTTAATGGTTACAGTATCATATAAATATGAATTCAATATTTTATTATTTGGAAGTGGTTTTAAATATTCTTTTTCTTTTTGAAATAACATAATTGGTGGCACACCAATTGTTTCATTTGTTTGTCTATTTACTTTTAGTTTTATTTCTTTAATTATATTTATTAATTCTTCCTCAGTTTCAAATTCACCATTATAAGGAATTAACCAACTAAGAAATCTATTACATGACTCACCTTTACCTTTAGTATATGCATGTCTTGGTTTACATTTTTTAGGAATAAACCCCATATCTTTAGAAAACATAATAAATTCTTTATTAAATTCTTTCTTTTTAACATCTACTATACTACTCATATTATCTGTTAATGTTTCTTCTGGAACCCCACCAATGTATTGAAATGTTTTAACTAAACATCTTTCAACATCTAATCTTGTTTTATATTTACTATATATAAATACATGTAATCTACTTGCACTTAAGGTAGAAGAAAATATATTAAATTCAAAAATTTTCCCAGATTTACTAAACATTTTTATATCTTCTTTCCAATCAAATTGTAATTGTTTACCATATTCAGTTTCATATCTAGGATGAAATTTATTGTTATTTTTATTGGTTTTAAATTCTTTAGAATATTTATAAAAATTAGAATAGTTACCTATATTATTATCTATCTCTTTAAAATATTCATAAGTTCCTTTTATAGTAGAACCTGGTAATTCTAACTTAGTTTTAATATCTTCTTTATATTTATCTAATTTAGATTCTTTATTTCTATTTTTAGGTTTACCTTTATAGCCATTATCATATTTATTTACTGTTCTTCGATCACAATTATGTAATCTAGCTAACTCAGAATAATTAGGTTTAATATTTTGCGTTTTCAATATCATCAACTCCTGTTTTAGTTTATTTAACTTCTTCATGTTATACCTCCACTTCAAACTAAAGTATAACAAAAAGAATGTACAAAATTGTACATTTTTATATTATCATTAACAGATAAGTTAAGCCATGTCTACCACAATAAATTTTACCGGAATAAGTATATCTATTTTGAAATACTTTTTTATTAACTGCTCTATTTGTAAAACTATCTTGCCTTTCTTTTAATTTTTTGTTAGCTCTATCCCACAACTCTTCCGATATTATTGGTGGGACATTTTCATAATCTTTATAAATAATCCAATCAGATTCATTTAATTTTTTCTTCTTCTTAGTACGGTAATCTAATACCTTCGTTTTATGACCGCAATAATATCCTTTATATTTAGGATTTTCAATAATTCTAGTTAGTATTGTTGTATCTATCCTTTTACCCTTTTTATTTTTATAACCTACGCTAAATAAATACTTTGATACTTTAGATAAACCATCGGTAGTATTAGCATATCTATCAAAGATAATTTTAATCATTTCGGCTTCTTTTTCATCAATCACTAATTTTCCTTTATCTTTTACATAACCATAAATATTGGAACAACCTAACACTGTACCACTATCAATACTTCTTTTCATACCAAAAGATACTCTTTCTGATAGTTTTCTAACTTCATCTTGAGCAATCGAAGACATTATTGTAAGTCTAAGTTCGGAATCAGGTAAGATAGTATTAATATTATCATTTAAAAAATAGACATCAACACCATCTTGCAGTAACTCTTGTGTATATTTGATGCTATCTAAAGTGCTTCTTGAAAACCTGGATATTTCTTTTGTTAATATTAAATCAAATTTATGCTTTTTGGCATCTTCGATCATTTTTAAAAATTCTTCACGTTTATTAACTGATGTGCCACTAATACCTTCATCAATATATGAACCTATAAACTGCCAGTTAGGAACTTTACTTATATAATCATTAAAGAATGATATTTGTGCAGATAAGGAGTGCAACTGCTCATCTTTATCTGTTGATACTCTGGCATAAAAACATACTCTTAATTTTAATTCTTGCAATGGAACACCTTTCATAATATTATTCCTAACTGTATATAAGCCCATAGTAACGCCTCCTAAGTTAATATTTTGTAATTATCAATATTGTTTATATAATCATCATTAATTTTACTTTTTTCTAATGTAAGTTTATTCATTAATTTATTAATGCAAAAGTTATACATTCCATCATCTATGACATTTTCTCTTTTTAAGTATTCAAGTAGTTTGATACTTGTTTCTATTTCAATTATTCTAGATGGAATTTTATTTATTGTCTCCATATACTTTGCCCTTTCTTTTAAGTTTATTTTTATAAAAACTAAAAAAGAACTTAAGGTAATAAGTTCTACAAAAACCGAAAACTTAATACCTTACGAGGACAAAATTAGACTAAACCATTATCCGAAAATATTAAGTTTTCAAATAACAATTTAGTTTTTAAATATTTAATTTTTTATAACCATTCTAGCAATTTCATAGCCATCAACATTATCTGGTAATAATTCGTCATGTTCTAAAATTAAAAATATTTCTGCAAGAAGATCTATTTTCTCTTTAAAAGATAATTTTTCAAATAAGGGTATTATGGATTTTATAGATAATATATTCATAAATAAATTTAAGTACATCTCATAAATTATTCCTTTAATATCAACAAAAAAGTGGCTACTTCTTATATAAAAAGTGACCACTCATAATTATTTTATTAAAAATATGTGTTTCCTCTAGTTTTTAATTTAATTTATATAACACCTTCTTTCAAAACAAAAAGAGAAGAATAAAAAAATAGACTCATCCAATAAGGACGAATCTATCATGGTACCACCTTAATTTATATAACTAATTAAATTAATTATATATCTCTATATCTTAACGTGATTAACGGAATAATTTGTATATATTATTCTGATCCAAAGCTTCATTCAAATATATCAAATGTTAATTTACACCAACCATTAACTCTCTATGCATGAAAATATTTTACTCTTCTTCACTGCTTTCAAACACAAGCAAATTATAACACTTTTATATTAATTTATCAAAAATTATATTCCCATTTTTTGCTTTATAATTTTTCTTATTTCATCTGAAATATAATATGTGTAATACGAACCTTTATCATATACAAATACAAAGAAACCTTCCACATCAGATTCATATGCTGAAAAAATCATTGAGTTTTCATTATTAACTAATTTACTAAAAAACATTTGAGTAAACATATCATCTTTAGTCATTTCTAAAGTTTCTTTAAATTCTTCAATAATATATTTTGCTAATTCTTTTATAGTTTTAATATCATATTCTTTTAATTTATTATTAATTATTTTCTCATCTATCTTTTCAAGTGAAGATAACATATCTGTTTTACTATCTTTTTATCACTAGCTTCCCTCTGAGTAGTGTGTACTGTTTTTGTCACACTACCTATAAATGATAATGCACAATAGCACATTTCATTTTATCTACTATATCTTTTTTTACATCATTTCCAAATACTATATCTACATTTCCAAAAAAACTTTTAAATACTATAACGCCCTTAAACATAAGTAATGTTGTACTAATAATTTTTGGTAATTCTTTAGGATTCATCATTTTATCAAAATCTGTTCTAATACCTTTTACCATATATAATTTTCCATCATCTGATAGTATTTTTGTATACTCTCTATCAAATCCCACAATAACAAAATAGTCACTAGTAATAGCATTTTTAAATTTATTTATTTCTGAAAGCTCTTCTTCAGTAAATTTATAATCATTGTCTTTTATAAAATCACCAATAATTTCTTTGTGTTTCCATAAATATTTATCGATATCATATATTTTATTAACATCTATTCCTTCTTGTTTATATATTTTTTTTATTTCTGGATGGATTTTATATTTTTTATTTATGTAATCTAACAAAGCAAAATAAAGTTTATAATAATGATCAGCAGCATTTTTACATAAATGAGCATTATTTTGAGGAATACATGAGAATTCTTTATCTAAATCCAATTCTTCATAAAGTTGATTATTATACTCATTTGGAGTAAAACCATTCATAGCTGCGCAAGGGCATTCATCAAGTGCTTCGTTTACAACTTCAAGTAATCTATTATCCATAAATGTGTCAAGTCCCATTCTATTATTTAATACTCTTGCTTCATCAATAATTTGAAATAAAAATTCCTTATCAACTCTTTTATTTATTTCATTATACATTTTTTTGATTTTTTCTTTTCTAATAGGAAATCCATAATAGAAAGTATCAAAATCGTCTCTTATATCAAAAGGTATTGAGCCAGCTATTCCATATATTTTTCTTGATTCTTTTAACTCATCTAATATATTGTAATAATCTCTATAACTAACAAGCTCTTCCTCTTGTTTAGAAAAATCAAAAAATTCATAATTAAATTCACAATAAAAATGAAATAATGGAGATCCCATAATACTATTAATTCCTTTTTCATCAATATTGTACATACTTTCAATCATAGAAGTTAATGCTTTTGTTAACATAATAGCATTGGTTTTGACTTTACTTATCATAAAAATAATAATATCTTCAATTCCTTTTTTATTATTTTGTTCATAAGTTTTTAAGGCATCTTGTACATTTTGTTTTTGTTCTTCAAATACTTCTAATGTAACTCTACTAAAAATACATTTTTCATTTAATATTTTTATTTCCCATTCATATTTCTTTATATCATCTACACTTAATTTATTTTTACTTATATACTTTAAGAAATCAAGTTCTTTTCTTGTACAAATATGATATAAATAATTTTCTTGATTATATTCTTTTATAATTTCTTCAAGCATTTTATTTCTTGTAATGTTATCATAATCTTTTGGTTTATAAACAATCTTAAGGTATGTTTCATATAACATTTCCTTTGGCAATTTCAAATATTCATCTTTTAATTTCATTATTTTTACCTCTTATTTTATTAATTTTATCTAAACTTACTGGTTTATAGTTAGTAACATCAACACTTAAATTAACATGTTTATTTTCAGTATAGTTTTTAGGATAATCATCACTAATTTTTTTATTATGAATGTGTCCGTGTAAATTAATATATCCCTCTTTGATTTTAGCATCTGGTAGTGGTACATGAGATAACATTATTTTATATTCATCTAATATGATTGGTGCATGTGTCAAAACCTTAAAATCAACGTTTTCATAAAATTTAACAGGTTTTCTATCATGATTACCACAAATTAATATTTTATTTCCATTTAACTTATTAAAAATATTTTTAATTTCATCATCATTAGATAAGCAAAAATCTCCTAAATGATATATAGTATCATCTTTTTTAACAATACTATTCCAATTATTAATTATGGTTTCATTCATTTCATTAATATCTTTAAAAGGTCTATTATAATATTTGATAATATTACTATGATGAAAATGTGTATCAGAAATAACATATATCATTTACACAACACTCCTAATTATTTATCTAATAACCAGTCTAATACATTTATCTTTCTTATACCATCAAAAGTAGTTTCTGGATCTATATCATTAACAAGCAAGAACTTTTGATAATGATCTTTTACTGCTTTAAGTGGTCTTAATTCTCTTTCTAAAGTATTCTTATCTCTAACCGTTTCACAAACTTGATAATACTCTATACCTTTACTATTTATTGCGACAAAATCTATTTCATATTCATCAACTTTACCGATATATACATCATATCCACGTCTTTTAAGTTCCAAATAAACTACATTTTCTAATATATGTCCTTTATCTCCCTCTCTTCTACCAAGTAAAAAATATCTCATTCCTAAATCAGCTACATAATACTTATCTCCTGTTTTTAGATACTGCTTACCTTTAACATCATATCTACTTGCTCTATAAAATACAAACGCCTCTAGTAAAGAGTTTATATAACTTTCAACAGTATGAACACTTATAGAACGACCATTTGAATTCATTGTATCAGCTATCTTATTTGTTGAAGTTAAATTACCAACATTATCTAACATAAAATTAACAACACTTTGAAACATTAACATATCAGGAAATTTACGTCTTGCCATTATATCTTTTAAAAGAATAGAGTCATATATACCTTTTATATACATTTCAATATTATCTGTATTATTTAAACTTAACACATAAGGAAAAGAACCATTAGATATATATTTTTGAAATAATCTATCTTCACTTTTATCATCACTTATAGATACATATTCTTTAAATGATAATGGTAACATCTTTATTTCTATATATCTTCCAGAGAGTAATGTAGCAAGTTCGCCTGATAAAAGATTAGCATTAGAACCAGTTATATATAAATCTACATTTTTTTTAATGTATAAACCATCACAAGCTTTTTGAAATTTCGGTATAGCTTGTACCTCATCTAAAAATACATAATTTTTTTTCTTAGGATTTAATTTTTCTGAAACAAAATTATATAATTTCATATAGTCATCTAAATCATGATATATTGGATCTTCAAGGTTTATCTTTATTATTTGACTTTCATCCACACCATTATCTAACAAATAGCCTTCAAATAAGTCAAACAATGTTGATTTGCCACATCTTCTTATTCCAGTTACAACTTTAATTAATTCCTTATCTTTAAAATCTTTTAATATTTTTAAATATTCTTCTCTTTGTATCATATTTCATCAACAATTTAATTCTATATCAATTTTGCATAAATGTCAACTTTTTTTGCAGTGTTAATGCAAAAACTTCTTGTTTTTATACATTTTTTGCAACTATATTTTTTGCGTTAAAATGCAAATTTTTATATTTTTTAGTAATTTTTTGCATATGCATTTCAAAAAATATAGGTATATCAGAAATATGTGTAACAATTATATTCATACTCTACATCATACTTTTTAGTATAAATACTGCTTATTCCTCTAGTAAATTTATAGGTATCATTTATTAGACAGAAAGCTGTATTGGAGTTACACTGATTCCTTGACCAAAAGCAGTTGTAGCAAGTTCAACATTGCCCATTTTTTCTAAATCAAATAATATACCTGTTCCTTCACCATTTAAATCTATTCCTGTTTTTTCTCCAAAACCAAATTCTTTTATATAATTCATTAAGGTATCTTTACCAAGTTTTAACCCTAAATTTACAAATCCGGGATTGCAACTATTTTCTACTACTTCTAAATATGATTGATCTCCATGTCCTCCATGTTTCCAACAATGAAGTGTTGCTCCATCAACTGTTATTGCACCAGTATCAGTGTATCTATCTTCAAATATATTAATCATTTTTTCTTCAATTGCACTAGTTAATGTAATAATTTTAAATGTTGAACCTGGTTCGAAAGTCATCCAAATAGGTAAATTTCTATTTATAACTTCAGTTGAATAGTTTTGGTAGTTATTTGGATCAAAATTTGGCCTACTTGACATTGCAAGTATCTCACCAGTATCAGGATCCATTGCTATTGCTATTGCACTTTCTGCATCATATTTACTCATAGCATTATCAAGTTCATTTTCTACTGCTTGTTGAAGTTCTATATCAATTGTAAGTTGAAGTGTTACACCACTAGTTGGTGCTTCATAAATTTCTGCAAGTTCCAATTTATGCCCTTTTCCATCAGAAAAATATTTTATCGAACCATCTTCTCCTGTTAAATATTCATTGTAATATAATTCTAAACCAGATAACCCTTGGTTATCTATTCCTACATATCCCAAAATATGGCTTAATAAATTATCATAAGGATAATATCTTTTTGATTCTTTTACCAAATATACACCGTCTATATTTAATTCATCTATTTTCTCTGCCGTTTCATAATCAAGTTGTCTTCCTTCTGGGTGAACTCTTTCAATAGATGTTTTTTTAGAAAAATGCGCTAATAAATCCTCATAGTTACAATTTAATATTTCACTAATTTTTTTTGCAGCATCCTCTTTATCTATCATTTGATTAGGGATTACTACTAATGATGTGGTTGTAATATTTGTTGCTAGCACTACCCCATTTCTATCAATTATCTCTCCCCTATCGGCAGAAATAGGCAATTTTCTACTCCACAAAGATTCTGCCAAAGTATTTAGTTTGTTATATGCAAATACTTGAATATAAAATACTTTTCCTATTGCTATAATTAATATTAAAATAACTATTAAAAAAACATATCTAATACGTGTATGAATTTCATTAAAAAACACTATTATCACCCTTATAAATTGTATGATAATAATGTTTATATTATTTTTTTAGTTTTTATATATTTAACTATTTTTTCACAAAATTATTTAAAAAATAATTTGTAAATTTTTCTAAAGCCTCTGGTTGAGATACATAAACATATAATTTTTCGTCATCTATCCATTCATATGCATTAATTCCAATATAGTTTTTTTTGTCGGGATATATAATAAATGCATCAGTTGGATATTTATTACGATAAGCTTTATGTATTTTATCATGATAATAATAAATAGCTTCTCCGCATTCATTTAGATCAGGAACGGTTGGAATGATAACAATTACATTTTTATCTTCGTTCCATCCCACTATTAAATTACCGATTTTAGTTTTGCTTCCATGGACAAAACCATAATTAAACCTATTTACATCTTCTGTATAACCAAATATAATTTGATATTTTTCACCATTTTCAACTTTGCTATTAAATAATTCACGCATTTTTTTAAAATTGTTATCGCTTTTTTCTATATCTACTTCTGGTCCCTTAAATAATTTTGATAAAAATCCCATTTTTAGTTCTCCTTTTTTCTCTTTTTTATTATTTTTATTAAAAAATATGTAATATTTGTTAAAATAATAATACTTATTCCAATAATTAATATTCTTTTTAATGTATTATCTTTTTTATTAATATTAAAATCGCCATTATTATCAGCAATATCTTTCTTTACTTCTTTAAATACATTTATAATATATTCATTTTTAGTGCCATTTTCTGCTATTACTTCAATTACAAGCTTATTATTTCCATCTTTAATCGCTTTTTCACCAGTTCCATTTACAATAGCTTTTTTATCCTCAGCTTGTGCAACAATGGATATAATTTGAATATTACTTTTAACTACTATATTATATTCAAATTTATCTTTATCAAATTCAAATTCTATATTTTCAATTTTTAATTCTTTTAAATAATTATTGCTTGATTTTAAAGTTTCTTTATTATCATTTTCATTATTATAATTAGAATTTTGTTTTTTTCCTTCATTTATATATATAAAACCTATTAAATTCCCACTGGTTGTATATTTTGTAACGTTTGTTAATATACCTTCATTACCTACACCTACAATACCAGCTTCATTTACTTTCATTGTTCCTTGGTTATTATCAACTGATACAACAAATGCTACATGACCATATCCATCACTTGATGAGTAAACTGCTATTGAGTTTTCTTTTGGTTCTTTGCCAACACTATATCCAGAGCTTATAGCACTATTATACCAAGTTTGAGCATTGCCCCATCCTGGTAAAGCTATATTTAAATTATCGTATGCTTGTTGCCATGCATACCAAGTGCATCTTATTGTTTTTTCTCCGTATAAATCTTGATATTTTCCATATGGGTTGGATGTAGCAGAAACACTATTAATAAATAAAAAACATACTAATAAAAATAATATTTTATTAATAAGTTTCATTTTACCATCTTCCACATTCTAAATTAAATTCTTCACATATTTCTTCATCTACTGTTACATTTTCATAATAATTAGAATCACCACATGGTCCTTGAAATAATATTGAATTAGATAAAGCACTTGTAATTTCTTGATTTGCTTTCGTTCCATCAGCAATATTTAGGCCATTAAATGTAATGTAACTATATGTAAAATATATTCTGTGATCTATAATTTCAAAGTTATCAATATTTATACCACTTGTATTTTGATATTTTTTAAAAACATTTTTTAAGTCTTCTTCTTTACTTGTATTAATTTTTAAATTGGAATTTGCTAAATCTAAATCAGATAATTCATGTTCTGTTTTTTCTTCAAATGGGCTATAACTTGCACGCTTAATTGTTTTAGAATAATTTGTTATTTTTGCATTTGGATATATTTCTTGTAAGTTATCTATAAACATATAGAAAAAGCATGTTTTATTCCCAGTATCTACATAGTATACTGTTGCATTTAAATTATCATTTAAGTTAATTTTACTTATACTTGAATTATCATTATTTGAGCTTGAATCTTCATTATTACTACTTTCTACATTCTTTTCCCATTTTGCAGCTAATGTTATATCATCACTTACTGGTGTTTCAAAATTATATTCTTCATCATTTAAATACCAACCTAAAAATTTGTAGTTATCTCTAATTGGACCGTTTGGAATCGGAGCTTTTTCGCCATCTTTTACTACAAAACTATCGATGCTAGATCCACCATTTGAATCATAGTTTACTGTGTAATATACTGTTTTAAATTCATCATCTTTTACATCTTCATCATATTCAAAAAATACATTTTTATTTTTTTCTTTAATTTCAGTAGTATATTTGTCATCAAATTTATAATTAGCAGTTATTATTATATTTTTAATTTCTAAATTATTTTCATTTATGTAATTAATATAGTTTTCTATTGCATCTTCAATTGAACCTTTAATTAAATTTTCGGGTATAATATTATCTTCCATTAATTCATAATTTTTTATACTGTTCACTATATCACTACAAATATATTTTTTAGTTAGCTTTTTACATTCATAATATTCTTTTTCTATATTTAATTTTAATACATTTTCATCAGCAACCGTTATATAAGCAATATAATTTTCTTTAATTATTTCTTTCTTTTCGTTATTTAATATAAAAAATAACACAATACCTATTAATATAATAATTAAAAAGAAATTAATAATAAATACTTTACTTTTTATTATTTTGTTTAGTTTTTCCATATGTCCTCCAATATACTATATTTTATATTCCATCATTGTTAAATATACTTTTTTTAAATTTTCTTTTTTTTCATGGTTCATTTCATTAAAGTTTATATGTAATTGATACCCACTATCAAAACTAAATAACAATTCTACTTTGCCCGGTTTAAAATTAATTGCACTAGATGATATTGATGAATATGGAAATATATGTATCTTTTTATAATATACTGCAAGTGTATCTCTATCAAATAAAATCATCTTTTTATCTGTAAAAACAACATAATCTTTACTATTTTTATATCCTATTAATATTTTTTCCTTATTGCTTACATATTCTTTCGCATAATCTGGTAAACTTCCTTCAAATACTTCAGTTTTAAAATCAAAATACTTAGTTAACTCTTTAAATTTAATATATGCCATAACTTATCACTTCCTATAATTTATTTTAGCATATTACCAAAAAAAACGATAGTGTTTAACTATCATTTAATTTTTATTTTGTAACTTCAACAGCTGATACATTTTTCCAATTCAAATCTTGGATTGCTGTATAATAACTAATTTCACTTTTACTATTTAATGAATAATTTACATTTACTTTTGTTTGGTTATTTAATAAAGCTTCTGCATCTAAATCTGTCATTTTATCAGTAACAACTAATATTCCAGCAAGTGGACTTACTCCATCATTATTAGTTAATGTAATTGTATTATTACTGATATTTTTTAAGCTTCCACTATAATTTAATAAATGTATAGCACCTTTATTAATTAATATTACAGAGCCTTCATCATATATATTAATATTTTTTAATGTTATATTAGAGTTTTTAAGTTCTAATTGGCCTTCTAATTTTGTTGTATCATTTCCAATAATTGTAGTTCCTTAAGGTATATTTATATCTTTTGAAACTTTTAATGTTGTATTTTCAGGAAGAACTATTGTTCCACCATTTTCAATAGCATTTAAAATGTTTCATTATTTGCTTCTTTCCTTAAATTTATATTATTAAAGAAAGTTTTATTATCACTATCATCAACTACACAAACACTTACATTATCTATATCTTCTGTTATAATGAAAGGTCCTTTAAATGGATTTGTTGTGTCTGTAAATACTTCATGTTCTCCATTCATTAAATCATCACAGCTTTGATAATTATGATCATAATCATAATATATAGTAAATTTTCCGCTATTATCTGTCATTTCAAAATCGATACTTCCAAAATATGTCGTGTTGCTTGAAACGCCCTTTACTACTGGGGCAGTAGTATCAGTTACATTAACCCATCTTTTTAATGTAGTGCTAGGATTTCCAGATGAATCTGTATAATCCCATATAGCTAAATATTTACCAGGAATTAATGTATTAATATTTTTGTATACTTCAAAAGTATTATTTAATTGAAAATCAAATCTTATATATTCCCAAGGTTCAATTATTTGAGTTTCATCTACATTATCTATAACAGTTGCTATTACATGATTATATTCACTACCTACTTCAACATGTAAATTATCTTCTTGGTTTGGGGTAATAGTTGCTGGTGTTGTATCACTCATAACAACTAACATTACATCTTCGGTAGTATTTCCAGCATAATCAGTTACTCTATAATAAACATGGTATCTATTTCCACTAGGTTTTTGAGTATCAAGACCATTTGAAAAATCATAATCTTTACCTGGATCTATATTATTATAGAAAGTAACTTTATATGGTTCAACATTTACTGCTTCACCAAATGATGCATCAGTAGCCTTTGCAGTAATATCTTTTAATGTTAATGGAGTTCCTGATTCAATACGTAAAACATTATCATATGTTTCTTCAGTTCCTGCTAAAATAAGTTCAGGAGCAGTTGTATCAAATATAACTTTGTCATATCCTACATCATTTAAAATATCATTATTTGTAAATGTTGCAGTATTTCCAAATTCGTCTTCTACATCAATAGTAAATTCAAGTTCTCCTTCCCTAGTATTTTCAGGAAGTTTAGTTGTTGTAGCGTAGAAATAACCTTTTGTCACTTCTTTTTGTTCAGTAAGTTTATATTCTATTCCATTAATTTTAAATATTGGGTCTTTTGCTAACTTTTCATCTACTGTTAAATAAATTCCTACGCTATGTGTTTCATTTGCATATTGTTTATTTTCATTAGATGAATTTATTCTTAATTCTTTTACTTGTGGTGCTGTTTTATCAAATTCAAACATTAATACAGTGTTGTTTCCACCTTTATCAATAAATTCAAGTTTGTAAATTCCATCTGTAAAATCATAAGCAAAATCAGTATCATTACCAAAATATACTATTTCATTATCTTTTGTTAATCTTACTGTTCCACTTTCAGAAAATTCAATGCTTTTAATTGTATTATATTTATGAATTGTAGTTACATCATTTGTATTATATTTATCTGTGTCATTAAATACTACTTCTGGATTAATAGTATCAACCAACATTTCGTTTTGATCACTGCTTGTAATATTTTTATTTGTTAAAGTAGTTCCAATATTGCCAACAGCATCAGCATAATTAGATATTTCAATTTGCATTAGACCATTTTTAGTATTTTCAGTAACTTCATAATTGTAGGTATATGATTTCATTTGAGAATCATATTTCATTTGTCCTACTACTTCACCATTTATAGTAAGCGTTGGATTAACAACTGGATTTTCATCAAAAGTTACAATAACTCTAACTATATCTCCTACTGATGCAACTTGTAGCCATTTACCATTTTCATCTTTTCTACTAACGTTTGTTAATCTTAATGTTTGATATTCTGGTGCTACTGTATCAACAAATACTCTATTGCTATTTGAAACTTCCCATATTCCTTCTACTTTATTTCCAGCTAAATCTACAATATTAGAAACAGTCATAACAATTTCTTCTTTTGCGATTTTGCTAAATTCATCTTCGTTTATTTCATATTTGAAATAATATAAATATTTATATTCTTCTTTATCTTCTATTCTTAGTTCTACATCATCACCACTTAAATTAATTTCTTTTGATCCATAAGTTAATGTAAATGTAGGATTTTCTTTTAATTCTTCATTAGTTCTTATATAACCATATAATTCATCAGAAAGTGTTCCATAATACACACTATATTTTTCCCCATTAATTTCTTCTTTTTCTGGATTTTTACCATTAATTTGGAAATTAACAGCATTATTTTTTGGAGTTTCTTTATCGTAATTAGTTATTTTAATAGATACTTTTGTTTCATTACCAGCTTTGTCAACTATTGTAATAGTTTCATCTGTATTATTAAAATATACTTTTTGTAATTTATTTGCATATTTTTTATCTGGGTTCCATAATCCTGCATCAACAGGCATTATTTCTTCATCACTTGATAAAGTTACAGTAATACCTTTATTTGTAGGCTCTGTTATGTCATATGACACATCTACTTTTGCAGGTGTTTGATCTATTTCTATAACTTCTGTTACACTATGTCCAACTTTGTCTTTAGCAGTAACTGTATATGTTCCATCTTCTGTTACAGTTAATTTAAATATTCTTTCTTCATTATTATTTAATGCTTCAAAATATTCATCTTTTTTATCTGTGTATTTATAAGTTTCTGTTCCATTAGGTCCTTTTATGGTTACTTCTGTTAAGAACTTATCATATACCTTAATCGTTACATCTTTATTAGTTAATGTGCTAAGTTTATTTTCTTCTTTATCTAAGAAAGTAATTTCTGCACTATCAGGATCAATTGCTACCCAATAAGATTTTTCATTACCAGCTTTATCATATACTTTTATTAAGTATGTAGCATCTTCGCTTAATGTTAAATTGATATTTCCATTTTCTACATTTGTATATTCAGTAACATATTCTTCATTATTATGTAATTTATCTCTATTTTCTACGATTACTTTAGATAAATTATCATCACTAAATGTTAATTCTGTTTCCGAATCAAAATGTTCACCATTTTTTACATTTGCTGTTGGTAAAGTTTTATCAATGGTAAATGTAATTTCTGTGCTATTAAATGATTTATCAATTACTTCTAATTTATAATTGCCTTCTTCATCAATGTTTTTTAATTCATCAATAGTTACTTCTTTATTATTTAAAAGAATAGTTACATTTGCTTCATTTATAGTAATACTTACATTATCTTTTATAACTTCCTTATCTTTTATTCCAGCAATTTCTGGTGCTTTGTTATCTTCAAGAATAGAATTTATCTTATCTAATCTTTCTTTTAAATCATTTTTAGCTTCACCATCTGTTAATGAATCAAGCTTTTCTTCAACCTTTTCATTATCACGATATTCTAGTGCATCAGTTAAATTTGATTTTTTTGTTGCTTGTTCAATTTGATTTTCTAGGTTTTCAATTAACGCTAAAACATCCTTATAAGCATCATCTGCATTACCAATATTTTGATTATCACCAGGTTCTTCATCACCATTAATAACTAAATTTGATCCACTATTGCTATTTCCATTTACTGGACGACTATTTCCTCCTTCCCCTTCATTTTCTCCTTCTTCGGTTTCATCGTTCGGAGTATTTTGGCCATTATTTTTATCATCATTATCATTTGATGAATTTGTTGTATCATTTCCTTGGCCATTTGCTAGGTCTTCAGAACCACCTGCAAAAACATAGGTTCCTAAACCTACAAAAAGAAATAATACAATTGCTAAAATTATACCTTTTCTCTTGTCCATATTTCGATTTCCTCCCTATATTTATCTAAAGTATATCATTGTTATTTGGGGTTTGCAATAATATTTTTTTACTGATTTTACTAAAATAATTTTAATTTATTTAATGGCCAAATACGTAAAGATATTTTACCATTTATGTCTTCTTTCTTTATTAATCCCCTAGTTTGACAGTTTTAATATCAATATCCTTGCAAACCTAGATAAAATCTAGTTTTTTTAAGATTTACTTCTTGCGTAATGTTTCGTTATGTATTATAATATTAAATATAGAGAGTGATTTATATGAGACTTGGAATAT
>CASFPB010000028.1 GCA_949296605.1 uncultured bacterium | reverse complement strand
TCATTTATATAATTTCTCCATATAATTTTTTCATACTCATCGTCCAAATTTGCAAAATTATCACATAATCTATCTATCGTATAATTTAATTTTATATCTTCATCTAGTGCTCTAACCATGTTAGAGACTAAACAACTTCCACCTTTAGCAAAACCATATTGTGTTTCCATAACAAACTTTTTGACTGGTTTACTAGTCCCATTTGCAATTTTTTCAGAAAAATTGCAAATTTCTCTTTTCAACTCATAGGTATTTGTAGTAAAATTATTCATGTAAGACACCTCCATATTTTTGTTTAGTAATGATTTATTTTATCAATTAAATTATAACAAATTTTGGAGTGTTTTACCTTATTTTTCGATCAAAAATCAGAAAAAGTTATCAACATTTTCTGATTTTTTCTTGTCAATTATTTTTTTCACCGAAACTCAAAGACATTTTGTTTTAAAAATGCTTATTTAAAAAGCGAACATTTTGTTTAATTAATCACAATAAATGTCAATGGATTTTAAAATTTTTTTCAAACAAAAAAAGGCTTTCACATTATAAGAAAACCTTTCGTTTATTAAATATTTTGTAAATATTTTTTCTTATTATCTATAACCACTATAGGGCTTATTGGATAAACTACATTTACAGATGTAGCATCAGTATGTGGAGGGATAATTTCTGGTTCATCTACTGGTTCATCAGTAGGTTCTTCAGGATCTTCTACATCCCCAATGCCATATGGTACATATACATATGTTACATAAATTGTACCAGCAATTATTTCACCAGTTTCATATCCTTCAACACGAAGTAAATAATAATCTTCAAATTCTTTAGCAGAATTTTCATAATCTTCACCAACTACACCAGTTATTACTTCTTCATCAGCAAGTTTATTGCCTTCTTCATCAACGTAGTTTACTATTACTTTACCTACTTCAGCCCATTTAGCATAAATGGTCAATTCTTCAAGACCACTAGATAAGTCAGCTAAATCACTTAATGCTTTAGTACTTTGAGTAAATGGAATTACAAGTAATTCATATAGTGCTTCAAAGTTACCTTCTGTAGCATATTGTTTAGCTAATTCCATATTTTCTTCTTCAGGTAAATACCAACCTAAGAATACATAGTTTTCTTTTATAGCAGTTGGTAGTATTTTTTCAGTTAAATCTAGACTGTTACCAAAAATAGTAATATCACTAGCAAATCTAGTATTTAAACCAGTTAAAAGATCAGTATAACCATACCCTAAAGATACTTTACCAGCTGTTCCAAGATTATTAATTAAACCTTCAGTAGCATCATAATTAATGATTGATACTGGTGCCCAAACATAAGCATTACCAGAAGCAGTTGAATCTAAATCTTCTCCAAAAGCATTATATCTAAATGTATAATTATATACTCTACCTGTATTTGGATCATAGTAAATAAATGTATGTGATCCTTCTCCCCCAACTTCTTTATTAATATTTTGATGTAATATAAATTGTGTTAATGCTGTATAGTCAATATTAACTGGGCCAGCAAATTGAATATCTGCTTTTTCCCCTTGATTACTTGGCATAGTAGGATTTATTTCACTATGAAATATATCATTTAAAGCATCTGATGCTGAAACATTATCAGAATCTACTTGCAAACTACCACCAGTTACAATAGTATTACCTGAATTATCATTACTACTATTATAGTCATCAAAAATATCAGTTGATTCTTCCCCATTTGCAACAATAACAGAATTTTCTAATACATGGAATATTGCTTCACCATTTTTTGTATCATATAAAGAATAACCACTTACACCATTACTAAACATAACTGAATTTTTAGCATATAAGTTACCCTTAGCAACAATACCAGCCCAATAACCAGAGTCTCCTGGTACTACTGTCCATCCATAAATAGAATCTCCATAACCATTATTATTAGTAGTTATTTTAGAGTCTGTTATATTAGTTACACCGTTTTCAATATAAAAACGAATACCAGGGCCACCATTATTATTAGCTGTAATTGTACTATTAATAATATCAGTACTTGCTTTATCATAATTATATTTTGTAATATTCAAACCAATATATGCATTATCATTAAAGTTAGCTGTACTATTTGTTGCATCAAACGAAATATTAGTTGCTCCATGTGAACCATTTTCATTTACATTTAATATTGAATCAGTAACTTTTACATAGAAATTATTAATACCAATTCCACCATTGCCAATAAGATTAACTACTGATTTGTTAGTTATATCAAATAAATAAGGTAGTCCTTGACCAGTAATAGCATTACTTCTACTATTAGTAATATCCATCTTGGCATTATTTAATATAATATCGACACTGCCAGCATAGTCAGTATTCATGTTGAATCCTTGACCATTGCTATCAAAATTAACATAAGAACCTTCTTTTGCTTCAAAAGTAAAATTACTTACATTAATAGCATAAACGGCCGCTTCTGTGTTAAAGGCATTATAAGTAGCATTCTTTTCTAAAATAATATTAGCATATCCTTTACCACGAACATCTATTGCTGCACCACTTGTTCCGTTTCCTTGACCTTTATCAACAGGACTAGAATAATAACTGTCTGGATCATCATAACCATTACCATAATAACTACTTCCAAAAGTAAGATCGTTATTTTGAATAGTTAAAACTGCTGATTCCATTAAAGTTAATGTACTAATTACATCTGTTGTGGCACTAGCATATCCTAAACGAACACCATGATTATGGTCATTTAATATTAAGTTACCACTTAAATTAACTGAACCATTTTCAATAAACAATGCTGCTCCAGGATTACCTTCTGTACTAGCACTACCATTAATTGTAGCATTATTTGCTATAATATCAGCATTTTCTGCTCTTACAATAAATTGCAATTCAGTGTATTCACCAGCAATTACAAAATTTAAGCCTTCATTATCAACAAATATAATTTTATGATATGGCTTATTATTTTTAGTAGTTCTGTAATCACCACTTGCAATAGTTATAGTATCTTCTGCAGTAGCATTTGCTAAAATTTCGTCAATTTCATCTTGACTCATAGCACTTGTAATATCGACTTCAGCAGCACTAACAGTATTAGTGAATACAAATAGTGCTAGAAAAGCCATAACAAATGCTAAAACTTTTCCTCTTTTCATAACCTTTCCTTTCCAAAATCCCCTTTAATTCTTTGGCACTAACTAGATTTCTCTAGCTATTACTAATAAATATTTGTTTGGATAACCTGCATAATCTTTGTGATGTGAACAAGTCTGCAAAATCAATATATTATCGGTTTCACTTAAAGTTATACCAGTATCATATAATGATTTTTCTTTTAACTTGTTAATATGTTCTAAGTATTCTTCGTTACTAGTAAAATTCAAGTTAACATAACTCCAATCACTAGTTTCAATAAATACGGAAAATATTTTATACCTTGTTGTTTTAGCATCATCAACATATTCAATTAGCGGATGCTCAAGATAATACTCATAATCATAATAATTTTCCAATTCTTTAAATGGAACATCTAAAGTATCAGAATTATGACTATAAATTATCTTCTTACGACTTTCATCAGTAATTCGATAATCTAAAAATGTTGCTCCTGCTCTATTTTGACTTTTAAACATATCATGATTTAAATAATAATCATTATCAGTGCCTTGAACAACAACCTCATTTAAATCAGTTCCAGGAATTCTTATTAACCCTACAATATCCAAATTAGGATATTTAGCATTTAATAACGCTACTTCAGTAGCTGGTGCATTAGTAGCACTTGAATCATATGCCTCTAAAGTATCAGTTATGTCTTGAGCAGTTATAAAATATCCGGACATGTTTAGATAAATAAAAGTCAAAAATACTAGCACAATACTTGCTAACAACAAGAAATATTTTCTTTTTCCACTAAGCATTTTTCCCCCTTGTTTGGGTAAAGTACAAATATAAAAACTTTAGCCCACACTATTTTATATGCGCAAACCTTTCGTTGCGATTATCTATCCTAAATTAAAAATCGTCTTTTGTCAACAAAAATCGACTTTGTGTTTCGGTTTTCGAAAAATATTTATGAATTTTATATGATTCGAACAAAATTGTTCAAAAAATTAATTTTAATATCAATATTTGCAGTTTTCTCCCATGACAAAATATAGCACTTTTTATGCCTTTTTAAAATTCTTGATATTTTGTTTTTTTAAAGCTTTAAACTTAATTGTCGTGGATCCCTAAATTCTATATCTTGCCGTCGTTTTATTCCTTCATGGGCATACTTTAATATTTCTTTCATCCCTCTAGCAATTTGACTTAGCCACACAATAGTTTTGCTTCTTAATGATTTTGATGCATATATAATTTTAATTATTAATAATTTGCTATCTATTTTATATGCTAATATCGCTATATGTCCCAGATGTATAGTAAGCATCATATTTAAATTATTCATACTTTTTAGTGTTCTTACTCTCATGTTTTCAAAATCATATTCCTGTTTTTTTCCTCTAAAATGTTCTTCTATTCTCCATCTAGACAAATATAATCTTACTATTCTTATAACATCTTCTTTACT
>CASFPB010000027.1 GCA_949296605.1 uncultured bacterium | reverse complement strand
TTTGAATATAAAGAAGATTAACTAATCTTATAATTTTTTGCTTTTAAAACTAGGCATGTTTTTAGTATGCCTAGTTTTATTTTTACGAACATTATTTTGCTCATCTTATAAGAAATGAACTTTCCTATAAGATAAAAAAAGCAAAAAATTTGCTTTATCATCACTTAATAGCATCTACTATTTCCTTAAATTTCAGTGAATTACTAGCTTTAATTAAAATATTATCATTTTCATTTACTATATTATTAAGTAATTTTACAACTTCTTGATTATTATTTAAATGATAACTATTTTCCTTATTAAAACCATTTTCTATTGCAGACTCATTTATGTAGTTTGCATCACTACCAACAGTTATTAAAATATCAATATCTTCATTTTGAACAGTTAAACCAATTTTTTTATGTAAATCCTTAGAATATTTTCCAAGCTCCTTCATAGTTCCTAATACCGCAATATTTCTTCCAGATAAACTTCCTAAATATTTAACTGCATAATTCATAGAATCAAAATTAGCATTATAAGAATCATCAATTATAGTAATATTTTTTTCTTTTTTTATAATACTCATTCTATTACTACTCAATTCAAAATTTTTTATTCCTTTTTTAACTAAATCGTATTTTACATCAAATATAGTTGCAGTAGCTATTGCTACTAATGCATTATATATGAAATGTTCTCCCCCAACTGGAACTTCATAAAATAAATTATTACAGGTAAACATTCCTTTATTATCTTCCAATACTATGTTTTTAGCTACAAAATCACTATCATTTTTAATTCCAACAGTTAATATATTATATAAATTTTTATTTTTTAAATACCATTCATGTAATAAATCATTATCATTATTTATAATTATCATTCCATTTTTATCTAAACCTTCTAATATTTCAAGTTTAGCTTTTAAAATATTTTCTCTACTACCTAAATTACCTATATGTGCTGTTCCTACATTTGTAATAATAGCTACATTTGGCTTGGCAATTTTTGTTAAATAACTTATTTCTTTTAAATGATTCATTCCCATTTCTAAAACTAAAACTTCATTTTCAGGTTTTAAATCCAAAATAGTAAGTGGTAACCCAATATGGTTATTTTGATTTCCAATAGTTTTATGAGCATTAATTTTTTCTTTCAAAACACTATAAACCATATCTTTTGTACTAGTTTTTCCAGCACTTCCAGTAATGGCTACTACGGGATTTTTAAATAGACTTCTTTTATATTTTGCAATTTCTCCAAGAAAGATAATAGAATCATCTACAACAATAATCATCTTATTATTTGCTAAAAGATAGTTCATATCATCATCACTTATTTGATAATTATCTAATATAACTATATTTGCTCCCTTATTAAAAGCATCCATATATAGTTTATTTCCATCTAAATTTTCTCCTTTTATTCCTATATAACAAGATTTATCTTGAACTTTTCTAGTATCAATAACTATTTTAGATATTTCTAAATTTAACTCATTATACACTTTCTTATATTTTATATGTTTTAAAATATCTATTGAATTCATATAATCACATCCCACTTTTATCAATTTTTAAATTATTTAAAAAATATATCATATATTTCATCAAAATCATCTACTGTTTTAATTTCCATATTATCTAATACAATTTTAGGTATATCTTTTAAATCATCATAATTTTGTTTAGGTATATACACTACTTTTATATTTTTATTATATGCACCAATTAATTTTTCTTTTAATCCCCCAATTTTTAATATTTTACCATTTAAAGTTATTTCACCAGTAAATGATAAATCATCAGGAATTACTTTTTTTTCAAGTAAAGATATTAAGGCAACTGCAATACTTAACCCTGCTGAAGGACCATCTTTCTTAAAAGAAGATTCTAAAAAATGAAAATGTAAATCAATATTATTCAAATTATATTTATATTTAGACCTTATATATGAAACTACTATTTCTATACTTTCTTTCATAATATTTCCAACATTTCCCGTAATTTTAATATTACCATTACCCTTATAATCAATTACTTCGGTTTTAGTTACTAATCCTCCAATATTTGTATATGCTAATGAGTTTACTACACCAAATTTATTTTCATTTAATAACTCATCTTTATATGGCGGATAACCCAATAATTTAATTATTTTTTCTTTACTTATTGTTTTAATATTATTAATTGCCATTTTTCTAACAAGTGAAGTAAGAATTCTTTCTAGTTCTCTAACACCGGCTTCCTTAGTATAATTATTTATAATAAAATACAATATTTCATCACTAAATTTAATACCTTCATCAACTATAATATGTTCTGCAAATATATTTGGAAGTAAATACTTTTTAGCAATATCTTTTTTTTCAAATAAAGTATAACTATTAAGTTCAATGACTTCTACTCTATCTAATAAAGTAATAGGAATATCATTTATATAATTAGCAGTTAAAATAAATAATACTTTACTTAAATCAAATGGTTCTTCAATATAATTATCTATAAAATATTTATTTTGAATAGGATCTAATATTTCTAATAATGTGCTTGCAGGATCCCCTTTATAATCTTTAACCATTTTATCAACTTCATCAATTAAAATTACAGGATTATTACTATTAGTTCGTTTTATACCTTGAATAATTTTACCTGGTGCAGCAGCTAAATAAGTTCTTCTTGACCCAATTAATTCTGTTGAATCATTTAAACCACCAACACTTATTTTATAAAATTTACGGTTTAAAGCATTAGCAATAGACATTGCTATACTAGTTTTACCAACCCCTGGTGGTCCAACTAAACAAATTATTGGGCTTTTTATATCCTTATTTATATTTTTAATTGCAACATATTCTGTAATTCTTTCTTTTATTTTATCAAGACCATAGTGAGTCTCATTTAAAGAATTTAACACTTGATTAAAATTAGCATTTTCTTTACTAGATTTATTCCATGGCAGTGATAAAACATATTCAATATAATTCTGAATTATTCCAAGCTCAGGACTAGATTCATTCATTACTTCAAACTTATCAATTTCATGACCAATTTTATCTTTAATATTTTTATCTATTTTTAATTTTTCTAGCTTTTCTCTAAATCTAATAGTTGTTTCCTCTTGTAGTGAAATATCCCCTAATTCTTTTTTAATAACCTTAATTTTTTCTTTCAAAATATAATTTTTTTGATCAATTGAAAAACTTCTATTTACCTTATCATCTAATTCTTCATCTATTTCTAAAAGTTTAATTTCTTCATTTATATCAGCTAGTAATGCTTTTGCTCTTTTTAAAGGATTAATATTTTGCATATATTCAAGCTTTTTATTTATATCAAACGGTAAATATGAAACTATTGTATCAGTTATAATATCCAAATTACTTTCTTTATTTAAAAAATTTAATATATCGTTTGAAGCATAATGTGCTAAATCAATATATTTTTTTAAATTTTCTATCAATTTTTTTATTATTGCATTTTCTTCTTCTTTTATTAAAGATGGTATTTCTATATTCATTACTTCACTATATAAAATATTTTCTACATCATTAAAATATCTATTTACAGCTACTCTTTTTATACCTTTTATTTTTACTTGTATACTAGAATTTATAAGAATTTTACTTTTTATTTTAGCTAAAACACCAACCTTAGGTAAATCTTCTACACTAGGTTCTTCTTCTTTAGTATCTATCGGAGAAATAATTAAAAGTTTACCATTATAATTTAAATTTGCTTCTTTTATTGTTTTAGCACTTAATTCATTACTTAATTCAAGTTTAATTTCTTGATTTGGAAGAAGCACTATTTTTTTTAAAATTATTACTGGTATATTAAACATACTTATTCCTCCCAAACTACAAGTTATTATAAAGTCTTTATTCTCTTTTGTAAAGATAAATCACCAAGTATTTTTTTTATCATAAATTATTATAGTGCAAGGAGGATTATTTGTTGTGGAATACTTTATAGAATTACCTTATTATATACAAGCTTTAATAGCAACCATTGGAACTTGGGCAATTACAGCATTAGGTGCAGCAGTTGTATTTATGTTTAAAAAAGTTAATAAAAGTATCTTAGATGCTATGCTTGGCTTTGCTGCTGGAGTTATGATTGCAGCAACATTTTTTTCGTTACTTTCCCCAGCAATTGAAATGGCAGAAAGTTTAAACATGATTGCTTGGATTATCGTTTCAATTGGTTTTTTAGCTGGAGGCTTACTTCTTTTTATTGGGGATAAAATTTTTGAAAAAATTATTAAGAAAAGTCAGTCATCAGATAATGAAAAAAGTAGTTTAAAAAGATGCCTAATGTTAATTTCATCAGTTACACTACACAATATACCTGATGGTTTACTTACATTGTAATGTAGACACCTAATTATTATTATGATAAAATGTTATTAAATAATCATAATGGAGTTGATTAAAATGGATAAAAAAAATATTGATGAATTAAGTGAATTTTTGTCTAAAAATGGTTTTTCAATAACAGATTCTTTATCATTTCATAGGAATTTGAAAGATAATGATATTAATAATTTTATTAATAGTTTAGTTACTACTAAAAATAGTTCTTTTGATTTTGACTTTATTAGTTTTGCTAAATCATTTAATGAAAAAATTAATGTTATTAGTAATTTAAGTAACCAATTAGGAAATCTAGAAATACCTAGTGTTATTGATAACATTTTAAATAATGACGAAACTATAAAATTTGGTGATCCAAATAAATTAAAAGATTTTAAAACTGCAATAAATGATATAAAAGCAAAATTTACAGATATAAATGAATACTTAATTGCCAAAAAAGACATGGTAAATAAAAGAAGTTTATTTATACGTGCTACAAAAGAAATTTATGATATTGAAAATAATGACAGTTTATCTATTCAAGAAAAAACAAATAAAACATTAACAGCATTACAATATAAAAACTTATATAAAAATGAATATTTTAATGTTCTAAAAGTTTTTAGAGAAAAAGAAAAAGCTTTAAATGGATATAATATCTCTAATTTTAGAAATGATATTTTAAATGACTTAAATACATTAGATTTAACTTACCCTACCTTACCATTTTCTGATGAAAACAAAAATAATTTAAAAACTACAATTAATGAACTTAGAAATTTAACTATTCTTTATGATTCAAAAACTATTAGTTCTAATTCAGAATTAGACAAATTATGTTCAAGATACGGAATAACATATGATGAAGCAAAAGATGTATACAAATCAACTATTATTTCAGAAAAGTTAAATAATAGCAGTCAAGATATAAAAGCCGATAAAGATATAGAAGCGGTTAAATATGATGAAAGTAACGAAATAATAAATAACAAAGTGTTTAATAAGTTATCTAATAATGGAATTTTTATTAGCAGTCCTAAAGATTTTGCTAAAAGTATTGGTAACAAAAGCATTGAAGAGTTTACCCAAAATCTCGTTAGTTTAAAAAACAGCAGTAATTTGTTTGATTTTTTAAGTTTTTCAAAAGAATTTGATAAAAAAATTGGAGTTTTAACAAATATAAGTTTAGAAACTGGTAACATTGATAAAAAAGATACAATTGATACTTTATTTAATAATGATGAAACTGTTGCATACGGAAATCCAGAAATTTTAAAAAGATTTAATGATGCCTTAGAAAGCATTAAAAAAAGATTTTCTAGTATTTCTCAAATAAATATTTTAGAACAAAACATGTTAAGAGCTAAATCAGATCTTAACAAAGCAAAAAGTGATTTATTAAAGTTAAGTAAAGATTCAAGCTTATCACAAGGTGAAAGAACTAAAAAAGCATTATTATTAACTAATTTAATACAAGAATGCAAAAAAACTTATTATGAAGCTAGTAAAACTTATTATGAACAAAGAGAAGTATTAAAAAATATTAATGTAAATGAATTTAAAAATGGTTTGAATGATGATTTAAATATACTATATAATTCATATGCTTCTTTACCTTTTACTCTTGAAAATAAAGAAAAAATCAGACAAGATTTAGATGAACTAAAAAAATTAGTATTTACTTATGATCTATCTGTTATTAAAGCAAAATCTGAATTAGAAAAAATGTGTAATATTTATGGTCTAACTTATGACGAAGCAAAAGATTTAAATAAAACTATGAATAGTTTAAATACTTCAAACAATCTTGATGAAATAGAATCTTTAAGTGAAAATGTCCCATCAAACCCAAGTGGCCCAAATAATCCTACCCCACCAGAAAATAAACCTATTGAACTTGGTGAAGCAAAAATTCCAGATGAATCTAATAATAATCAACCAAAATCTAATGAACCAACAAATCCAACTGATTCAGAAAATAAGCCAATAGACCTAGGTGAAGCAACTAAACTTGACGAAGCACAAAAAAAACAATCAGATACAAGTGAAGCACAAAAACAAAATAATTCTGAAAATCAATCAAAAGAACCTAATGAATCAAAAAACCTAGATGAATCACAAAAAACTGATGATGAAGAAATTGAAAAACTTATTAATGAATTAAGTAAACAAGAAGAAACTGGTCCTAAAATTAAAGTTGTAGCAAAAAAAGCATGGACTTGGACAAAAAATCATAAAAAACAAATATTAATTGCTATTGGTATATCTTTGCTTATCGTAACAGCTATAATTGCATTACAAGGTATATTACCTAGTATTCCTGCATTAACACAAGCATCAAATATTTCTACTACTTGTTCATGTATGTTAAATAACGCCTCCCTTATGAATGGAGTTGCAGCAGCACAACAAGCATCACTTCAAGGAGCAAATACAATTTTAGCTAGCACATTACAAAATTTAACTGGATCTAGTGTTGTGTTAAATAGTGCTGGAACTTGGTCTGTTGGAGGTCAATCTTTAGCAACATTTGCCGCTAAAGCAGCAGCAGATTATAACGCAATACTTGCACCTATAATTAAAATGGGAAATGCGGCAACTATCCTTGGTTTAGGAGGAGTTGCATCAATTGCTGGTGGTTTATTATTAAATAAAAAATCCAGTGGTTTTAAAAATATAAATAATAGATTAAATTCCATATTTGATTCTATTGATACTCTAAAAAGAAATGACACTTATTTAAAATGTAAAGAAATATTATTATTAACAAAACAATCCCCTACTATGAGCGAAGCAGAAAAAGAAATTATAATTAAGAAAGTTAAAAAATGTTTAAAAGAAGCAGATGAAAAAGAATTAAAAAAAGCAAAACCAGAACAATTAAATGCAACTAACACACCTGATACAGAAAATTTATATGAAGAATCAAAAGGAGGTCGCTAATATGAATGTTGATGAAGTAATTGAACTCGAAAATGGTTTTGATTATTTATTATTGCTAAAATCAACTCTAGATGGAGCAAATTATTTTTTAGCAGTTCGAATTGAAAATAACGAGCCAACTAATGATTATAAAGTTTTAAAAGAACACATAGAAAATGGAGAAACATTTATTCAAGAAGTAAAAAATACTATAACTTTAAATAAACTACTAGATGAATATAGTATGCAATATTATGAAGACTTTAAAGAATAGTAAATATAAATCAAAATATATTTACTTTTTTTATTGATTATTTCATATAATTTTATATGAAAAAGTTTAAATTTATAGTTATTAAAAAGGATAATAATGATGATGAAAACAGAAAATAAAGTTGCCCTTTATGTTAGGCTATCAAAAGAAGATACAAATGAATCAATAGATAATCAAAAGAAAATTTTACTAGATTATTGTATAAATAATAATCTCGATAATTATTATTTTTATATTGATGATGGATGGACTGGAACAAATTTCAATCGTCCTCAATTTCAAAAATTAATTACAGATATTTTTAATTATAAAATTAACATAATTATCGTCAAAGATCTATCAAGATTAGGAAGAGATTACATAAAAGTTGGTGAATATATAGAGCATTTTTTTCCACTACATAATATAAGGTTCATATCAATTAATGATAATATAGATACGTCAATAGATAATAGTTTAAATGATTTAATCCCTTTTAAATCAATAATAAATGATATGTATTCAAAAGATTTATCGAAAAAAATTCGAAGTTCAATTAAATCAATGCAAAAAAGAGGACTTTGGACTGGGGGGTGTATTCCATTTGGATATAAAAAAAATTTCAAAGACAAGCATAAATTAGTTATAAATACAAAAGAAGCTCAAATAGTTAAATTAATTTTTAATTTAGCATATAATGATTATTCCCCTACTATGATTAAAAATTATTTAATAGCTAATAATATAAAAACAATTAATCAAATTAGAAAAAATAAAAACTCTAAATGGTCCTTAACTGTAATTAAAAATATTTTAAATAATGAAGTATATATAGGAAATTTAGTACAAAATAAACATTATAGATTTAGCTATAAATATCGAAAAATAATAAATAATCCAAAAAATTTATGGATTAAAAATGAAAATATCCATCCAGCAATAATTAGCCATGAAGTTTTTAAAATAGTGCAAGAAAAAATGAATAAAAAAAGTCATTCTAATAAAAAACTATTTAATAGAATTTTATATTGCTATGAATGTAAACACAAATTAAGTATTCGAAAAGGAAGAAATAATAAATTTTACTTATGTTGTAATTATTATAGAAGCAATCTAAAAAAACATGTTTGTTCATCTCATGGATTTAGTTACAATTGTTTTATTAAAGAAATTTTAAATTTTCTAATTAACAATAAATTAAATATTGAAGATATTAAAAGATTAGAAATATCACAAAATAAAGAAGTATTTGTTTTTTTAAAAGATTAATACACTACAATAAATAAACCTGAAGGTATGGCTATTGGTGTTGCATTTGGATCTGTTGCTTATGGAATTGAAGGAGCCACTGTAATGGCAGCAGTCATGCTTGCAATTGGTATAGGTATTCAAAACTTTCCAGAAGGATCTGCTGTGTCATTGCCATTAAGACGTGAAGGAATGAGCCGTAGCAAAGCATTTTTATTTGGAAATTTAAGCGGTATAGTGGAACCTATCTCAGCAGTTATTGGAGCAATATTAGTTTTAAAAATTCAATTTTTATTACCTATATTACTATCTTTTGCTGGTGGTGCCATGATTTATGTAGTAGTTCAAGAATTAATTCCTGAAAGCCAAACAAATGAAAAAAAAGACCTTATGGCCTTGTTTACAATTTTTGGTTTTATCACTATGATGGTTTTTGATGTAGCATTGGGATAAGCAAGAATTTCTTGCTTTTTTAATTTTCATTTTTATACAAATTTTTATATAATTCACTATTTTTCATCAAATAATTGTGTTTTCCTTTGGCAACTACTTTACCATTGTCTATTAAATATATTAAATCTGCGTCTATTATTGTAGATAATCTATGTGCAATAATAACTACAGTATGATCAATCACCAAATTATCTATTGCCATTTTTATTTTTTCTTGATTTTCATTATCAAGAGCACTTGTAGCTTCATCAAACAATAAAATTTTACTTTCTTTAAGTAAAGCTCTAGCTATTGCAATTCTTTGTTTTTGTCCTCCACTTAAATTAACTCCGCCTTCTCCAATAATAGTGTTGTATTTGTTTGGCAAATTCATTATATATTCATCTATTTCAGCTTTTTTACAAACTTCTCTTATTTTTTTTAATGAAATATACTTATCTAAAACTTTAAAATTTTCTATTATACTTTTATTAAATAAAAATGGATCTTGACGAATAATAGCAATATTTTTTCTTAATGATACTTCATCAAAATCTTGAAGTGGTATATCATCAATTAAAATAACCCCTTGATCTGGATCAAAATAACGCAATAGTAAATTAAAAATAGAACTTTTTCCTTGGCCACTTTTTCCAACTATTGCCACCTTTTTATTTTTAGATATTTCCAAATTTAAGTTTTCAAAAATATTATTTTCTTCATTACTATATTTAAAAGTAACATTTTTAAATTCAATTACACCTTCTATATCTGTTTTATTTAAATTTCCAAATGAATTATCATTATATAATTTATTATTTATTATTTCATCAACTCGTTCTACTGAAACTTTCATTTTTTGATATGATGAAGATACATTCATCGCCCATTCAACTAAATACATAAATCTATAAATGTAATAAGTAATTGCTATAAAAAATCCGAATGTATTTTTACCCATTGCTACCAATATTATACAAGTTATAAATGATGCAACTTCTAACATGCTTCCTAAGGTATATGTAAGTGCATAATACTTTTCTTCATCTATCATTTGTTTCTTATTTTTAAAAAATATTATATCTATTATACTTTTTATATTTTTATTTATATTTTCTCTTATTCCCAATGCTCTTATTTCTCTTATTCCCCTAATTGATTCATTTACCTCAGAAATAGTTTTATCTTTTTCTTTTGTTATTTCCTTTTGATTTTCTTTTATTAATGGCAAATATTTAGAAGAAAAATAGTAAAATATAATAAAATAAATTATTATTTCTAATGCTATAACCCAAGAATTAAATAAAATATAAATGAATATTAGCAGTGCTGATAAAAGTGTCGTTCCTGCATTTATTAAAAATCTAAATGTTTCTGTTATTGAACTTGCATCATTAGTTATTCTATTAATATATTCACCACTTGATTTTTCTTCAAATGCTCTTGCTGGCAATAAACCTACTTTGTAATATACTTCATAACTTATTTTAGACATAACATTCATACTTACTTTTTTTATTGAAATTTTTCCTATTTTTTTAAATATCATATTGTCTAAAATAGATAATAATAAATAAACAATTAATATAAAAATAGCTAAAATGTAATTTTTATTAGTAGCAAAATCTAATGATTTACCTATTAAATATCCAAAACTAATTCCAATAATTGAACTAATAAGCAAAAAAATAAAAGATTTAATAAAAAGTAATTTTTCACTATAAAAATACCTTTTAAAAAATCTTATAACATCCTTAGTTTTCATTTTACTCACCCTTTTTTATCTTTTTTTGTAGTTCAAACAAATAATTTAATGCCATTAATGGTGTTGTATTCATTAAATCTAAATTTTCTATACTTTCTTTTATTATATCATCTTTTTCTTCTTTTGGCTCTAAATCCATACTTAATTGAACTTTTTCTACTGTATTTTTCTTTTTAGCATTACTTTCATACTCATTAAGTATTTCATTTGCTCTATTTAACAACTTTTCGGGCATATGAGCTAGTCTAGCTACATGTATTCCATAGCTTTTATCAACAGCACCATTTTTAATCTTATGTAAAAAAGTAATCGACTCACCATTATCAATAGCACTTACATGAATATTTTTTATATTTTTATATTTTTTATCTAATTTTGTAAGTTCATGATAGTGTGTAGAAAATAATGTATAAGCTTTAATATTTTCACTTAAATATTCAAGTATTGCTTGCGCTAAACTCATTCCATCATATGTGGCAGTTCCTCTACCTAATTCATCAAATAATATTAAACTATTTTTTGTAGCTTTACATATTGCATTTCTTGCTTCATTCATTTCAACCATAAATGTTGACTCTCCACTTACTAAATCATCACTTGCACCAATTCTAGTAAATATCTTATCTATGATTGGTAAATTAGCACTACATGCAGGAACAAAAGAACCTATTTGAGCCATTATTACAATAATTGCTAATTGCCTCATATAAGTTGATTTACCACTCATGTTAGGCCCAGTTATTAATAATGTATTTATACCATTATCCATTGTACAATCATTTGGAACGTATTCCTCTTTACTTACTATTTCTACAACTGGATGCCTTCCATCTTTAATATTAATTATTCCACTTTCATTTAAATTTGGTCTTACGAAATTATATTCTTCGCTACATGTTGCAAGAGACACTATAACATCAATTTCACTTAAAGTATCTGCAGTCTTAAATAACGATGGAACAACATTTTTTATTTCATTTCTTATCTGACAAAATATTTTATATTCTAAATTTATAATATTTTCTTCAGCATTTAAAATTAATGATTCTTTTTCTTTTAATGCCGGTGATATATATCTTTCGCAATTAACTAATGTTTGTTTTCTATACCAATTAAATTCTTCTTTGACTAAATTTTTTTGCCCATTTGGAACTTCAATATAATAACCAAATACTTTGTTAAATCCTACTTTTAAGCTTTTAATTCCAGTTTCTTCTTTAATTTGGGCTTCAAAATGGGCAACAAAATCTTTTCCACCACTTCTAATTTCTCTTAACTCATCCAGTTCTTTGTCATAACCATTATTTATAATCCCCCCTTCTTTTACACTTATCGGAGGATCCTCTGCTATAGCTTTATCAAGCATTTCAAAAATATTAGAATGAGTATTTATTTCATAATTAAATCCTAACTTTTCTATTTTTTCTTTAATATCTGGTAAAACTTTTAAACTATTTTTTAGTTGTAGCAAATCTCTTGCATTTAAGTTGCCATTTATTGTTTTACCCGCTAATCTTTCAATGTCATATACTTCATTTAGTAAATTTTTAAGTTCATCTTTAATAATAAATTGATTATTTAACATCTCTATTTTTTCATATCGACTATTTAACTCTTTTATATCTTTTAATGGGTTTAATAACCAATTTTTAAGTTTTCTACTTCCCATCGCAGTTTTACATTTATCAAGTAACCAAATTAATGAATACGTTCTTTCTTTTAATCTAATGGTTTCTACTAATTCTAAATTTCTAACTGTATGAATATCCATACTTACATATTTACTTTTTTCTATTATTTCTATTTTCTTTATATAACTTAAATCTTTTAACTGTTTTATATCTAAATAATAAAATAAATGACTAACTCCACTTCTTACACGTGGATCTATGATGGTATCTAATAAGTCATTATATTTATCTTCTAAAAATTCATTATTTATTGACACTTCAATTTTATATGTATTTTTTAATAAATCTATTAATTGAGTATTTAAATTATCTAATAACAAAACTTCTTTAATATTATAATTTAATATTTCATTTAATAATGTATCAATATTATTTTCTATTGTAAGAGATGCTAAATACCCAGTTGAAATATCTAAAATTGTAATTATTATAATATCTTGAAAAAATAATACTCCGGCAATATAAGATGAATCCCTTTCATTTAATAAATCATTATCTGCAATAGTTCCTTTACTTATTACATCAACTATACCCCTTTGAACCATTCTATTTCCAACTTCTTTTGGATCTTCTAATTGTTCACATATTGCTACTTTATAACCTTTATTAACCAGTTTTTCTATATATGTTTTAACGTTATTGTGAGGAACTCCGCACATTGGAACTCTTTCATCTAATCCAGCAACTCTTCCAGTTAATGTTAATTCAAGTTCTTTTGATGCTAATAATGCATCATCAAAAAACATTTCATAAAAATCTCCCAAACGATAAAAGACAAGTTCTTCTGAATACTTATCTTTTATTTCCATGTATTGTTTCATCATGGGACTTAATTTGCTTCTATCTACTTCACTACGTTTCATAATACTTCTAAAACTCCCAAAAGTATTATAACACGTAATTATTATTATTTAAAATGTTTTATCTTTTTATTTTTAGGTAAAATATAATCTAATTTTGTTAAATTTAAATTAGTATTAGGTATTTTTATTTTTATTTTCTCATTAGTTACTTTTATATTAATTATATCATTATCGTTTTTTATTTCAAAAGGTATTTCTTTATCCATTACTTGATACCCTAAACTTGCTTTAGTTTCTTTTAAAATATAATTACCAAGCAGTAAGTTTTCAATTTCAATTATTCCTTCCTCATTTGTTTTTCTTCTATCTATCTCATTTAAATTATTATCTAATAAAACAAATTCTGTTTCAGCAATCGGATTTCCCTTATCATTCACTTTTTTTATAACAAGTTTTCCCTTTTTATAATAATTTACAATATTCAAAGTTATAGTTTCTATGTCATTTGTTTTATCATCTACTTTTAAATCCACAATATATTCTTCATCATTATTTAAAAAGTTATCATTATCATTAAATTCTTTTATAATGTATTTTCCTTCTAATAAATTATCAAATATTATTTTTCCAAATTCATTTGTATATTTTATATCTAATAATTCATTATTTTCATTGTATATACCAAATTTTATATTTTCTAAAAGTTTATTATCTTCAGAAATTTTAATAACTTCAATTTTTCCTTTTTTAGGTTCATTATAAAAATCTATTATAACCTCTTTTGTATCTTTAAGACTAAATGTGACACTATCTTTATTTAATTCATAACCACTTATAATTTGATTATCTTTTTCTTTTAATACATAATTCCCAACAGGCAAACTATTTATTTTAATTTCTCCGTTATTATCTGTTGCAACTTCAATCACAAATGATCCATCTTCTTTGTATATATCAAATTTTATTCCTTCTATTTGAAGTATTTTATTAGTTTCTTTATCTTTTTTAATTATATTTAAGTTTGTTTCATTAACTTTAAATATTATGTCAAAATCTTCCGGAATAAAACTGCCTGCTGCTAAAACTTTTTGACTTTCATTATCAAAATATAATATGGGATATTCATTATATAAAGAATCCTTTTTATATAATGTAATTTTATTTTCTCCTATAACATTTCCTGTTATTATTAATTTATTATTTTCTATTTTTAGATTTTCATTATTTTTAATAATATAATTATTCAAAACATAATTAGCATCTTCATACTCTTTTGTATCACCATATATAAGTTCAATATTTCCTAAATTAGGTTCTTTATTATGATTTTCTACTAAATTGTATATTTCTGCTATTTCATTTGAATATATATTTTCATTATTATTACCATTTAAGCCATCAGTAAAATAAAATTTAGCATTTTTATCAATCTCTCTCCATATAAGAACTTGTGTAATATAATACCAATAATCCTCTTTATGATTGCTATATTGATACCCATAATAAGCTATTAAATTTATTTTATTCCAAGTTTCACTAGAAATATTTAATTTTTCTAAATAATCATTTTTTATTATTTCATATTTTCTATTATTAACTAAACTAACAAATGGCTCTAAACAATATACTGCTACATTATCACTTTTTCTTCTAATAAATATTCCTTGTTTAGTTTTTTCGTTACCATTTTTGTCTATTTTTCTAATATATACATTATCTATCTTTTCACCAATATAAATTTCTTCTAATGTATTTGCTTTAACATTTAATAAATAAAATGGTAATAAAACAAGTAATAGTAAGCTTTTTTTAATCATAATTCTCCTTTTCTAATTATTACAATGCTTACTGTTCCGTTTAAAAATTCACCTCCTTTTCCCTTTCTATAAATAATTATTTTAAGTTTGCTTCTAATTTCCTTTTATTTTGTTTTATTTTTTTACATTTTACTTATTTCTTTTTTACTTAACCCAGTTATAGATGATATCAAATCTATTGATAAACCATGTTCTTTCATACTTTTAGCATTATTTATTTTTTCTTTTTTTAAACCTATTTCCATTCCTTCTTCTAGTGCATCTTCCCTAATTGATTTCTTTTCTATCATTTCATCTAATTCTTGATCATAGTAAAACCTAATTGTTTCCCTTTTTATTAAATCATCCCTTATTTTTTCTGCTTCCATTAATATCTCATCTCCTTTTATAAATTCGTTTATTTCATTTTTATCATATCTTGTCATAAATAAATATAATAAGTATTTTTCTAATTTTTTTAATCTTTTTCCTTCTTTATATTTTTTATTTTCATATTCTAAATACATTTCATAAACTTTTATAGTTTGAGTATATATATCATTACTTTTATTTTTTAATACATAACTACTAAATTTTTTAGGTTTATCCATTTTACTTTTATATGCATTTATATTAAATAATATCAAATTCTTTTCTTCATCCCAGTATGTTTTGCTTGCAAATATCGCACACAAATATTT
>CASFPB010000026.1 GCA_949296605.1 uncultured bacterium | reverse complement strand
CCTTGTAATTGAGATTGAAAAAAAGCATAGGTAACGCTTATTACTAAAATTATCATGCATATTAAAAAGAAAATTGATTTATTTATATATTTTTTCTTAAACATATATACCTATCCTTACTATATAGTAAGTGTATCATATTCATTAAATTTATTCAATGCATTTAAAAAATAAAAATTACTACAAAATTTTATATTTAATTAAATTTTACATAATATAAATCGACATTAATTTCTTCTATTTACACTAATAAGTTCTAGATCATCAGTAAGTTGTTTAATTCTTTCAATTATTCTTCTAGCTTTTACTTTATCTTCACTTCCCTTAGTTAAAGATAGATGATTTTCTAGCTCATCAATAGTCAAATTAGATGTAAAAAAGGTAGGTAATTTATGATTCATTCTATACTGTAAAATAGTTCCTAAAATTTCATCCCTTCCCCAATTTGTAACACTTTCTGCTCCAATATCATCAATTAATAATAAATCTACATTTTGTAAATATCTTAATTTATCTTCAACTAAACTGAAATCATCTTTCATATTTCTTAAAAGTTCAGGAAAATATACAATTTCTGTTCTAGCATTTTTTTGCAAAGATAATTCATTAAACAAAGCAGCAATTAAAAAACTTTTTCCACTACCAAAAGAACCATGCAAAAATAATCCTTTTAAATTACAAAATGGTTCATATTTATCATAAAAATCTTTAATCCATTTTATAACATTTACCCTATTTTTATCAGTTATATCAATATCTTTCATTCTTACATTATCTAATTCATTAATTTTGGCATTCATTTCTTTTTCTTTTTCTAATAAAGCTTTTTGATACTTACATGGCATATATATAAATTTAATACTATCATTTTCAAAACTAGGATATAAAACATATCCACTAACTTTATTTTTACACATAAAAAGGCCCTTACAATTATTACAATTATTTAATTCATCACAAGTATCCATTAACTTACTATTATTTTTTTTAACAATAGATTTATCAAGCTTTAATCTTTTAACTAAATTACAAAACTCTTTATTTTTCAAAGATTCTTTTAATTCCTTTTCTAATTCTTCATCTATTTTTTCATTTAAAGTCATAGTTACTTTTTCCATCATTTAAACTCCTTAAATAAACTTTCTAATTCTTCTTGTTCCTCTTTTGTTAATTCTTTTTTCTCACTTACCTTATTAAACCAAACTGGCTCAATATTTTCTTTATTTTTAGAAACAATCTTCTTACTTAATTTTTTATTTTCCTTTTCTGCAAATTCCATAGCTTCACTAGCGTTTTTCAATCCTGCTCTTTTCCATTGGCCCGCGATTGTTTCTATATAACTAGTTGATAATCTATTATTATTCTTACGTAAAACATAATCCAATAATACATTTACAACTGCTGGAGGCATTTCCAAATCAATAATTAACATTTCTATAATTTTTATATCCCTATTAGTAGGCTTTACACCTTGATATTTATTTCTTAAAAAATCTACAGGATTTATATTTTCAAACATTTGAATTATTTTTCCTCTCATAGAATTATCACCAGCTGGAGTTTTTAAGTATTCAGGTTGACTTCTATAAATAAGAGTTGGTAAAGCACCATTATTAAATTGATATACTTTTCTGGCTGCTAATCTTAACCCATTTTTATCAATCATTCCAAATTCATTCAAAACACTTCTTATTAACTCCATCATCTTAAGAGAATCAATTTTATAAACAAAAGCTAATTGATTAATTAATTCCTTAGTTTTTTTATTAAATGCTTTTTCATTTATTATTCCTTTAGGAATTGAAGATATAATTAAATCAAAATCTACTTGATCATTACAAGTAATATCAGTAATACTTCTTTCAACACTATCAGTTGTAGGAATATCACTAATTGCTGTATAAACTTCATCCATTTTTTTAGTAATTTCAATATAATCTTTCGTATCAATTTTAATTTTTTGATAAAGTTTTTTTAAATATTCATATTCAATTGCCCCAATATTATTATATAAAACTACATTTAATATTGGATGATTAAAAAATTCACTCGGTGATAATGGAGAATAAATTTCATATAAATAATTATTATAATCTCCATATTTTAAATATGTTTTTAATAATCCAACAGCTTCTAAAGCTTCCCTTGCCTCTTTAATGACACTTAAAGGGCATTTTAAAATACTCATCAAATGATGATGATTAAGTTCCCTAGATATTTGTTTTCCTTCTTCTAAATCATTCCATAAAGTTAAATATAAACTTACTGCTAAGTGGCCTATAATTGGTTCATAAAAAGTAATTAAGATTTTTTTATCAAAATTACTTAATATTGTTTTATTAACTATTACATACCTATCAGCAGGAAGCAGTGTAACAGTATCCATGAACTCACCTCTTAGACTATATTATAACATTTAAAAAAAGAAAAAGAACTAAAAATACTAATTAGTTCCTTAATATTATCTAATTTTTTTATAACATTAATAGGTAAACCATATATAATTCATAATTTTATCTTCTATAATACCATAATCTGTTATAGTAAAGTCATTTACAGTATCATAATATTTTCCATCAACTAATTCATAATGTTCTTCAAGTATTTTTTCTACTTCTACTTTTAATACATCTATATTTTTTAATGAAGCAAAAGTAGTCCCATACATACAACATGTTTTAACATATATAACATCATTAGGAATCCATATTTTTTTATCAATTATTCTTCCTTCAGGTGTATTACTTAAATCATATAATTGTGCGCCAGTTGAATAATTTTGATTACCTTCTTTTAATAAACTAATTTCTTTATTAATATTAATTAATTTAAATGTCAAAACAAAAATCAATATAAACAATAATATAGCAATTACAGCTATTATAATTTTTTTCATAAATTTCTTTTACTCAAAAACACCTTAATTATTTAATTGTAACTTTATTAACAAAACCATTAGTATCATAATCTAAAGACACTTCATATTCTTCAAAATCTTCAAAATTTTCTTTTAAAGTAGTTATATCATCAGGAATTGTAGTTGTAATATCATTATAAACAACTGTTATAATATGTTCTTCTTCAGTTTTATTATTATTAACAATTTTATTTAATAAAGTTTCTACAATTAATCCTGTTTGAGAACCACTATATAATTCAATAGGAGCATTAAATGCATTTATTTCTGCTTTACTAAATTGATCAGTTATTTCATCTGAATTAATTTGATCATTCATATCATCAATAACTTTATCAATTAAAGAATTTGATTGATTAGCAGCATCATTAGTTTTATCATTCATTTTAGCCATATTTACAAATACTAATACAAATATTCCAATAGCAAATGCAATAATAATTCCTATAAATACTAAATAACCAATTCCAACTCCTTTTAAAAATTTAAAGCCCTTTTTGCCTGCCTTTTTTATTTTTTCTTGATTATCTTTATCTGTTAAATAATCCTTTACTGAATTTAACCCATCATTTACAGCACCTTTTATTTCTTTATTTGTTTCATTATCTACATATTTTTCTTCATCAGGTATATATTTTTCATCTACACCAACATATTGACCATTTTTTTTCATTTTAAACTCCTCACTTTTATTCTATTACTACCGCTGTTCCACTTACATGAACCATTAGCATTGACATTAATGATTTTTCGCTATTACCAACAGTTTCTACATCAATTTTAACACCAATTAATGCATTAGCACCAATATTTTCAGCTTTTTCTATCATTTCATTAATAGCATCAGCTCTAGCATTTACTAATTCTTGTTCATATTCCTCTGATCTACCCCCAACAAAATTAGTAATACTTGCAGTAAAATCATTAACAAAATGAATTCCACTTATCACTTCACCAAATACAACACCACGATATTCTTTAATTACTTTTCCTTCCAAAGACGAAGTTGTTGTAATTAGCATATTTTCACCTCCACTTTTACAAATAATTTGCAATTACAAATTTATTATACCAGATTTAAAATCCAAAAACTATATAAATTAAAAAAATTTTGCTTTAAGCAAAAAATTTACAAATTTCATTAATTAATATTAAATATTATTTATTTTGTTTAAGTATTGATTTACCTGCTCCAATTATTTTAAGATTTCTTAATAAATAATCAAGTAAATTTGCTTTTTTTACATCTTCTTTAACAGTTACATCTACTTCATCAATTATATTTCCATCTTGATCTATTACCTCAGCACTTCCAACAATATCTCCATGTTTTACTGGAGCTTTTATTTTGTTTACTTTTAAATTAAATTTATACTCATTTACCTCATCTGTATTTTTTAAAAGTTCAGTTGCATCTTCTAATAACACAATATTAGCATAGTCATTTTTACCACCCTCTACACGGACTTTTCCCAAAATTTCATCTTGAGTTTTAATGGTATTTATTTTATATGTATTAAATCCATAATTTAATAATTTAACAGTATCACTGCTTCTATTTTCACTTGTTTCCTCTCCCATAACAACAGATATCAACCTAAAATTATCTTTTTTGGCTGTAGCAGTTAAACAATATCCAGCTGTGGTAGTATATCCAGTTTTCAAACCATCAACACCATTATAAAATCTTACTAATTTATTTGTATTAACTAACCAAGTTTTTGTTCCATCATTTTTTTCCAAATATTCTTCATAAATACTTGTATATTCTAATATTTTTTCATGTTTTAACAACTCTTGAGCTATTATTGACATATCTCTAGCTGTAGAATAATGTCCTTCAGCATCAAGCCCATGTGCATTTACAAAATTTGTATTTTTAGCTCCAATTTCTTTAAATCTTTTATTCATCATTTCTACAAATTCACTTTGAGAACCAGCAACTTTTTCAGCTAATGCAACTACTGCATCATTACCACTTGCAATAGCAACACCTTTTAATAAATCATGAACTGTATAAACTTCACCAGCTTCTAAAAAAACTTGTGATCCTCCCATATTGGCAGCTTCTTCACTTATTGTAACTTTATCATCTAATTTTAAATTGCCATTATCTATTGCTTCCATAATCATTAACATACTACCCAATTTCGTCATAGATGCTGGAGCTAATTTTTCATCAGCATTTTTTTCAAATAAAACTTTGCCACTAGCACTGTCAATCAAAATAGCACTTTTTGCACCCATAGCATAATCTTCAGCTGCATAAACATTTACAATTGTAAAACAAAAAGCCATAATAATAAGTAACAACTTTTTCACTAAACTTCACCTACTTAATTATTATGACTTATAAAAAATATTATTACATTCTATCTTTCATTATCCAAAACAGTTCTTATTATTTTTTTTATTTCAGATATATCATCAATATTTAATGCATTTTCCAACATTTTCTTATTTTCATATAAATGAAAACAATTTTCTAAATCATCAAGTTTTTTTTCAGTTTCTTTTATAACTTTTCCAATATAACTTTTAGAAACTTGCATATTATCAGCTATTTCTTGTAAAGTTAAATTTTCTTCATAATAAAGTTTAAATATATCTTCTCTATTGTCATTTAATAATTTTTTATAGATATCAAGTAACATTCCATAATAAATATATTTTTCCATAACGCATCCCTCTAAATTATATCAAAAAGAAATCAAAATAAAAACCACTTTATTAGTGGCTTTTATATGATTAACAAAGACAATCTACATAAGTATCTGATAAGCATCTAATACTACATAAACAACTACAATCCATTGTAAAGAATACATTAGTTGCAACATAAGGATACAAACTAGTAGAATCAGTGTTATCAGCTAATACTCTGAATGTGCAACAATTACCTTCAATTTTTTCTACTCTAAATACATTTGAACAAGTTGAAGTAGTTCCTTGTCCAGCACAACTAGATGTAGAATCTTTAGTTATTGGCATGCTCCAAGGAATACCATTACCGCAACAAGTATATAACATTACTGGTCTAGTATTACATACTATGCAATTAGTTCCTCCACCAAGAACAGGTCTATCACAAGTTTGCAAACAATTATCAGGACATGCATTTTCTTGTAATACTAAAATAACACATAATATTTCATTAATGCAATTTCCATCTTTGTTATTATTTTGATTATTCATAACTTTCACCCTTTCATATACTTTCATTAATAATTTATGAATAATCTAAAAAATAGTGTCAACTATATAAATAACAAATAAGTAATTACTTAAATATATCTCTAACTAACTTTTGAACTTTTTCTACTTCTTCACCAGCTTTATTATATGAATCTAATGGTGAAATACCTACTAATTCATCCGAACTAGACGAATCCATACTTATTTTTATTTTACCATCACCTTTTTTAACAGATAATGATGGATTTTCAAAAGTCCAATTGTCATTTTCATCAAATGATATTGTTTTATTATCTTGTGTTTTTTTAATTTGTTTAACTTTACCATAATGTATTTCAATTACATCGGTTTCAATTTCTTTATTTTCTTCTGATTTAAATACTTTAATTAAAATGTTTGAATATTTTGATAAATCATCTCCCAAAGATAATTCACGCACTTTTTGAAATACTTCAACTATATCAATCGGTGAACTTAAACTCAATAAATATTGCATTAATTCCTCTTCATTTCCTAAATAAAATATTCTATTTACATCAAAACCTGAATCTTCAATACGTATTGACAAAAATTTATCATCACTTTGCCAATCAAAATAAGTAGCAGATGGACTTAAACATCTACCAACCCTAGTATTATTATTAACAGTTAAACTATATCTATCTAATCTCAATTTTAAATCTTTATCATTATCGCTTAAAATATAGGTTTTACAAGCATCTTTTCCTTTTATTTCAAATTCAGGAAAAAAATCAAAAAAATCTCCCCAACGTAACTTCACATCAAAGCTTTCTTTACTTCCAACATTTAATTTAAAAGTCAAATTATCTTTATCAAATGCAGATACAAAGCATACTTCATCACTTACTATACCGGCATCAATTAATAATTTCCCAAAAGTATATTTAATCTTTTCTAAATCATTATCATAAATACCCTTTAAATGTATTAATTCATCGGCACTCAAATGTGTAATTAAAGATCCTTCAGAACAACTATATTCTTTTCTATTTGGTAATATTCTTAACCATTGTCCTATTATTATTTGTGATATATAATCATCAAATTCAATTTTTGGCACGCCATCTTGATGAGATAATAAAATGTGTTCTCTTGTTTGTAGCACTGGGTCATCTGCCGCTGATACAACTAATGTTGCATCATCCATTTGTGCTGCACCAGTAATCATGTTTTTAACATAGTCAGCATGTCCAGGACAGTCAACATGCACAGTGTTAATCGTAGTTCTTTCTTCTGGCGCTTTGCCAATATCTGTATAATCAACAAGTTTTCTAAAATATTTAGTGATTGCTGCAGTTAATCTTGTTTTACCATGATTAACGTGACCAACTATTCCAATATTAACATGTTCTTTTGAACGATCAAATTTTTCTCTTGACATATAATATTTTCTCCTTTTTCTTTACTATTATATTTTATCAAAATAAACATTTCAACTATTATTTTTTTTAAAATCATAGTATAATTAATTTGGTGATTATATGCAAACGATTATACAATATACAATTATAGCAATAGTTTTAATTATTATATCTTTAGTAATTGTTAAATTATCTAAAAGAGATTTTAAACTAGAAGCTAACAAATTAATAACATATCTTGGTGGCAAAGATAATATTATTAATGCTGAATGTAATATGTCTAGACTTAAAGTAATTTTAAAAGACGTAACATTAGCAAACAAAGATGCCATACAAAAGTTAGGAGCTAAAGGAATTGTTGAAATTGATAACCAATTAAAAATAATCTTTGACAAAAATGCAAAACAATTAAAAAAGTATATCGAAGAAATAATCTAAGATATACTTTTTTATATTTTTTCAATATCCACTATATCGGGAATACTAATTAATTTACCATCAATGGTTAACAAATTTAAATTAGTTTTACCAACTATTTCTGCATCAAATGTTTTATCTTTTAAACTAATCCTTACTTTACTTTTATAAACATGATTACGTGATGCAAATATCTCATTTATTTTTTTATTAATATCTACTGGATTTTTTTTATTACTAACAGTATTATCACTTCTAAATAAATCCTGAACATTTTCAATTTTTTTATTAATTGGATTTGCATATACTCTAGGTTTTTCCATTATACACCTCAATATATTTTATGATAAATAAAAAAAATAAACACATACTATTATTATGAAAAAGATTATTAATAGCAAATTAACTTTATTTATACCCCTGTTTATTATAATGATTATAAGTCTATTAAATATGCAAAATGCTAAATTATTAAGTCCATTATATAATAACCATTTAATTAAACAATCTATTTACTTCATACTAGGAATAATTTTAATATTAATAATTAGTAAAATAAATATTAAAACTATATTAAAATATTCAAAATATTATTATTTTTTATCTATTATTCTTTTAATTTTAGTTTTAATTTTTGGCAAAGAAATTAATGGAGCAAAAGCATGGTTTAATTTAGGATTATTTTCTTTTCAACCTAGTGAGCTTACAAAATTAACATTAATACTATATTTAAGTGATATAGCAAGTAATAGTAAACCAAACTTCAAATTAATATTAAAAGTAGCAATTTTAACTTTAATTCCTTCTATATTAGTTTTTTTAGAACCAGATACTGGTGCTATTATATTTTATTTTTTAAGTGCCATAACCATTTTATTTTTTGCTCCCATAAAAAAAATATGGTTTATCATTTTAGGGATTATAATTATTTTATTTATAGGTTTATTCATATTTTTATATATTTATAATCAGGATATTTTAATAAATATACTGGGAACAAGCTTTTTTTATCGTGTAGAAAGAATAATAACTTTTAAAACAGAATCGAGTTATCAACTTGAAAATGCTTTAATTGCAATTGGATCATCAAGTATATTTGGAACAGGTTTAAACAATATTTCAATATATATACCAGAAGCTCCAACCGATTTTATATTTGCTTTTTCTATTAGTAACTTTGGAATAATTACTGGAATATTAATTATACTATGCTATTTAATAATAGATTTATTTTTATTAAGTAATTTTTTTAAATTAAAAAATAAAAAAATAAAACTAGTTTTTATTAGTTTTATTAGTATTTTTGTTTTTCAACAAATAATTAATATAGGTATGAACCTCGGATTACTCCCTATTATTGGAATACCTCTTCCATTTTTATCATATGGGGGTTCAACAATTATTATATACTTTTTATTTATTGCTATTATATTAAGTTTACTTAAAAAAAATTATTAATAAGGAAAAGGTTGATAATAACTATAACTACTACTGTAATAAGGCATTGGTGGTCTTGGTGGCATTGGTGGTGCTGGTGGATATGGATATGGTCCAGGTGCTACGTTATAAATTGGTCTAGGTCTTGTAAGACCTACTGCTGCACCTCCAACTAAAGCTCCTGTTAAAAATGGAAATACAAATCTATCTTGATTATTAGGTCTTGGCCCCATATTACGATTAATTCTTGGATACATAAAGAAAACTCCTTTCATAAATAATGTATGAAAGAAGTTTTTTTTGTTTAGTTTAATCGCCTAAATCAGAATTATTACTCACATTTAACTACATTAAAGGTATAATAATATTTAATATCTTTTTATTGAACAACTTAACAATATAAATATTATAATAAAATTGCAAATATAATGGTTACTTTATTTTGTTTTTTGAACAATACTAAAAAATAAATGCTATTAATAATACTTAAAAAAGTATGGAAAATACAATTGTAGAAATAATTCTGGATTCATTATAAAAATATGGATAACAATTTTGTATTAATTCTAAACTTTCTTCATCATATAAAGAATATTGTTCTTTAACATTAATTTGTAATGGATTATTTAGAACTATAGAACTTAAAACTCCTATTTCCATAATAATTAAATTACATTTTGCATTTAAAGGTTAAAAATAGTATCATATCTCACAATTTATCGTTTTATTCTACCAACCTAAAACTATAAATAGAATTTTCTTCTATTCTAATAATCATATATCAATAACTGATTAATCATCAAAATCTACTTTTGTTAATGTATCTCTTTTCTTCTTTTTTTCTTTTTTTATAATAGGTCCATACATTTTCCAAAGGTCCTTTTCAGTTGGTTTAACTATTTCTGCATTAACTCTAATTAAAGCATTTTTCTTAATCTCAGTTATTGAATCTCTTTCATATATATTGCTTTTTCTCAAGTTATATTCGTTATAACATTTATATAGTCCATATTTTAATTCTTTCAAAAAGAACAATTTCTCATTTCCATTAGTATAATCATCTATTGGTAACTTTATATCAAAATTCCCTAAATAAATTAATTCTTTATATACACCACTTTTTTTCAATAATACAGCTTCAAATAAATAATAATATAGGTAATTAAATTCATCAGGATAAAATTTTCTATCTTTTTGTCTTATTACTCCCTCTTCATAATTTTCATAAGCATTTAATGGTAAATATCTAACATAAAAGTGCTGATAGTTTATCCTTATAAATTCTAGAGCATCTATTTCCTCTTTATCTTTAGGTAACTGTTCATTACTAGTTATTTTAGTCCTAAATTTACATCTTATGTCACAGCTAGTTTCATAAGGTGCTTCATACAATATCAATATTAAGTATTTATTAACTTCTTCTAATTTTAATGCAAATACATCTCCAACTTGCCAATTTTTATATTTTTGTTTTTCTAATAATAATCCCATTTAGTACTTCCTCCAAAATATAAATTATTGCAATTACAATATATCAATTTTTATATTTAAATTCAAGATATATCATTTATATTTGCTTTTTTATTTGTATCTACTAAATCAGATATTCCACCAGCACTTAATGCTGACATTAAACATATTAATATGGATTCTATTATATTGTCATCTATTTCTATAAAAAAACATATTACTCCACTTATTATACCAATTATAACATTTTGTATTGGTATGTATCTATTTGGTATTTCTTCTATAAATATTTTAGTTATTGCTCCACATATATATGTTACTAACATAACTATTACTGATATTGTTAAAGTCATTTCTATCCCCCCTTTAATAGAATAAGAATTGGACCGACCAATTCTTATTTGTTATTTTAAAATTTATTTATCTCTTAAAAATTTAATAGTATTCTTTTTCATAAGTGTCATCTAGCACTTCTTGATGAATTTTTAAAAACATTTTGGCTCTTTCCTCTACTATTTCTCTTTCTTCATTATAAATTTTACTTTTTCTTAAATTATAATTTTCATATCTATTAATTGCATCATTAATTATATCTTCAATTTTAACTATTGATTTTCTATATGTTATACAAACCGGTGGGAACTCATCTTCAGGATACTTAATATCAAAATTACCTAAATATATAAAATTATCATAATTTTTCCGACAGTCAGCCATTAAAGTTAAGTCATACATATATAAATAATTATATTCATCTGGATAAAATTTTAAATCTTTACATCTTTCTACTACCATCGCATAAGTTTCCATACCAATAGAACGCGAACTATATCTTTCAATATAGTGAACAAATCCTGTTTTAATAAATTCTAAATTATTAATTTCATCTATATTTTTAGGTAGTGTTTTATCTTTTGTAATCTTCAATAAACATGTTTGAAAACTAGGAAAATCATAATTCCACTCATAATCTCCTTTAATTATTATTAAATAATTTCCATCATAGATTTGATTAGGATGATTTATTTTTAATGCAAATGTATCTCCTATTTGCCAATTTTTTACTTTACTTTTATTTATTTGTTTTGATCCCATTCAATATTCCCTCCAACATAAGTTTCACTTTCATCAATAGTTAATATAGCATTCATATATTTATCATAATTTGGATTCATAGGATTAATTCCATTTATTTGATTAAAATTATAGTATCCCTTATTTATTGTCGAATATTTTACTATTAGTTCTTGTTCTTTCCCTCTAGCTTGAGCATAAGTCAATTTTTTATAATATTCTCCTAATACTAAATGTTGTTTTGCAGGATTCATTCTATGATGTTTTAATCTATTCTTTAAATCTTTAGTTCTACCAACATAAGTAATTCTACCTAAAAATGGGTCATATAGAGTATAAACATAATATATTTTGGGATCCTGCTCTTCTTCATCTTTCTTCTTTTTCTTACTTCCATTAGGCCGTGTTGAAACAGATACTACCGCTTCTGTTGCATCTTGTAATAATGCATAAGCAGCTATAGTTGCAACTGCTGCAGTAATAAATTGTGCACCTAAATAAAGTATTCCTGCTAATAATCCACCTTTACCGGTGTCATCGATATATTTAATTGGATTATTAGTGGTATAAGCATATAAATTAAAGCCATTTATTACTTCATCTGCATTAATGATACCATCTGCATTAATAAATCTTCCCCATGCTGGATTGTAATATCTGGAATTTAGATAATAAAGTTTAGTTTCTTTATCATAATAATATGATCTATATCTATATGGATTAATATGAGCAATATTACTTGTATCTGTTATTTCATTACCTGAATTATCTTTAATACTTATAATATTTCCCCATGAATCATATAAATACTGTGCAACTAAATTATAATTACTATCAAGTAATCCTATAATATCATCCTGGATATTTTTTTGATAATAATATAAATTATTATTGTACTTAAGTCAAGCAATTTACTATTACTATTACTATCTCGAAAATATACTATTACTATCTCGAAAATAGTATATCATGTTTGTACTCGTTTGTTCAAATATAATATTCTTATTTTCTAAATAATAGTTAGTTTTTTCATTATTTATTGTTTTACTTGTTCTTACGTTATCTTTATTATATTCATAATTTATTGTATTTAATAAATTACATGTTTTAAATTCATATCTTTTTTTCTTAATATATTACCTTCACCATCATAAACATATTTAAATGATCTATTTTGTCTATATTTCTAATTTCTTCATTAACCTCTTTTTTACTTTCGTTTAATATTAAAATTTCTTCATCTATATTTATATAATTATTAATCGCTTTTTGTCACCCTCTTTCATATGTTACAATTTATGATATGATACTATGCACTAGAAAATCGCTAGAAAAAAACTTATGCTTTATTGCATAAGTCCTAAAAAGTAATTTTTCTTTCCCTTTTTAATTAATAATACCTTGCCTTCAATAGCATCACTTTTTGCTATTACTTTTTCTAAATTTGTTTCTTTTTTACCATTAATACTTATAGCATTACCAGTAATCATTTCTCTAGCTTCTCTTTTACTACTAACAATTTTTTCATTAACAAGCAAATCAATTAAATTTGTATTATCTTCTACTTCAAATCTTGGAACATCCTTAATTGAAGAAATAATTTCTTCACTTGATAAATTCCAAATTTTATCTGAAAATAAAGACTCACTAATATTCAATGCTTTATTATATTCTTCCTCACCATGTAAAAAAGTTATTATTTCGCGAGCTAAAGCTTTTTGAGCTTCTCTTTCTTCTGGATGTTCGTTTAAACTTACTTCTAATTTATCTATATCTTCTTTACTTAAAAATGTAAGTTTTTTTAAATAATCTATTACTTTTGAATCTTCAGTATTAATCAAGTATTGATAAAAAGCATAACTAGAAGTTTTATTAATATCAAGCCACAATGCTTCTCCAGATTCACTTTTTCCAAATTTTGTTCCATCAGCTCTAGTTATTAAAGGAACAGTAAATCCATAACATTTAACATCAACACCATGTATTTTTCTAATAAGTTCCAATCCAGCAGTAATATTACCCCATTGATCTTGACCTCCAACTTGCAAAGTTACTCCGTATTTTTCATACATTTTCAAAAAATCAATAGATTGCAAAATCATATATGAAAACTCAGTATAAGTAATACCTATATCTAACCTTCTTTTTACAGTATCCTTAGCAAGCATGTAATTAATATTAAAATGTTTACCATAATCTCTTAAAAAATCTATAGCATTCATATCACATAACCAATCAGCATTATTTACTATTGTAATTTCTTTACCTAATAACTTACTTATTTGTTTTTTAATACAATCTATATTATTTTTAACTTTTTCTTTACTAATCATTGGTCTTTCAACATTAGGTTTAGGATCTCCTATTAAACCAGTTCCACCTCCAGCAATAAGTATTGGAGTATGTCCAGCATCCATTAAACGTTTAGCTATAGCTATTACTGTGCAATAATGTCCAATATGCATGCTATCTCCAGTTGGATCAACACCAATATAAAATTTTAATCCTCCTTTATTTATTGCATCTTCAACATCTTGACTTGTAACATCATTAACAAGTCCTCTCCATTTTAAATCTTCAAATACGGTCATAATAATCCTTTCTAAAATAAAAAAGAATGGCAACAAGGAGTGTCAAAAAAACACGGTACCATCCTTTTATTTAACTTTATTCTTTTAACGCAAGATAACGATTCAGCTCCAGAGTCGTAAATTCCTTCATTACTGACAAAAAAATTATAGCATAAATTAAACAATCAATGCAAGACTATTAATTAAAGACTATCAGACGTTATTATATCTGTTGCAATATTACCAGCTTCATCAACACCAGTTATCTCTATTTTATAATAATAGTTGCTTCTGTCTAAATTAGAAAACTTAAATGTATAAACATTTGAAGGTTCTATTAAAACTGAACTAACACCTCTTGGATCATTTGTTTCAATAACCTTAGCAGTATAACTTACATTACCAACACTATCATAAGAAGAAACACCAACTAAAATATAATCATTATAAGAAAAATCACCAGAGTTTGCGTTTATACTTAATTTTTTTGATGTATCCCTAAAATTAAAATGAATAATAAAATTAATTTCTCTTCCATTTTCATCTACAACATGTATAGTATAATCATACTTAGCTGAATAAGTTTGATTAATTGTTATTTCCCCATATTTATCAGTAGTTGCTTTTCCATCAATAGAACTATGCTCCCAATCAAGATTAGTATGTCCACCTGAAGTCCACATATAAGTTACATGCCTATCAGCTTCAAGTTTTATCGTAATCTTTGGATTAAGAATATAATCTACTTCTATTGTATCAGGAATAGTCAAATTATTTTTACTCGTAAGAGTTTTAGTAGAATAAGTTTTACCATTAATAGTAATACTAGCTTTTAAATAATTTTCATCAGGTTGTTTATTAAATTTATGAAAAGATGAAATATAACCATTTCTATCTATATATGTATATGTTTTAACTTCACTATCACTTTTACCAAATCCATAATACATTATTTTACCATTTTTAGCTGATTTATCATCCATTTGTGTATCAAAATTATAGTATTTACCATTAATTTTAATATTTACAGTAGTATGTCCTGAACCATCATTATTTCTTGCACCAACTACATAACTATCTAATCCAATTCTTCTTGTAAGAATCATAAACATTGCTGAATAATTATCACAAGATCCTTTTTTAGTTGCGAAACCATTCATTGCTAAAAATATTTGAGTAGCATCCATTTCATAAAAACCATAATTATTTATTAAAGCATCTATTTCTTCACCAACAATAAAACCAATTTGATAGCTCATATTATTAATTACCCAATCATAAACTGCTTTAACCTTTTCATAAGTTGACATCGAAGAATTAGTAACTGAATTTATAACTGAACTGACTTTATTATCCAATGAAGAATAACCGGTTTTAATTGGACTTAATTTAGCGCTGTTTAAAATACTTTCAATACTTCCATTTCCAATATAATTATAATTAGTTTCTTCATTATTATTTACATATTGATTATCTTCATTAGTTTCTTTATCTTTAATTTCTTCATTTATTAAATCATCTATTTCTACATTTGGTTCAATTATAATTAAATAATCATTTATATCTTGTTTTAATTGTTCTAATTCATTTTCACTATTATTCTCTAAATTATTTAACTTTTCTTTAAATGCTTCAAAATTAGATATAATTTCATTTTTCTTTGCTTCATTTATACAGTCTTTATTATCATCATCCGTACAAATTTTTTCATACTTTGATATCTCTTGATTTAATATATTCAATAAAATACTTTTTTGTTCTTCATTAGTTTTTTCATCAAAAACAGACGTATTATCATTTGTAGATTCACTTATTTGCTTATATTTATCATGATTACTTACAAAATATAAAACTACTATTAACAAAATTAATAACAATATGATTAATAAAAAAACAATTTTTTTATTAATTACAAATTTTTTATCTAATTTTTCTTTTTTTCTTTTAATTTATTATCTTTTTTCATTTTACTCATAATTCCTTTAACTTCTTTATTATTTTATCAAAACATTCATTAAAAGTCTATGTTTCATAATTTCATAAATTAAAAAAACTCCTTAATTAAAAAGAGTATATAATTTATTAACTATTACAATTTATACAAACATTAGCTTTTTCAATATATTCATTTAATCTTTCTTTTAAATCATTAATTTCATCTTCAACCCAATATTCATCCGGATCACTACATTTTTTTGTATCTAAGGAAGTTTCATCATCAAATCCAACTATCTTACCATTATTCATAAAAATAATTGCAGGAACATAAATTCTAGGATTACCATCTTCATCGTCTTGTAAATAATCTTTTAATAAATCAACAATTTTTAAATAATTATCAGAGTTATTGTTTCTATCCTCTCTAATATTATAATATAAAATTTTATCTACATTATTTTCTTTAGCAACATCATTTAAATAAACTACGTATCTTTGACACCATTGACATTCAGGAAATCCTAAATAAACAACCCCATTACCATTTTCTAAAGTATCAATTATTTCATCAACACTTGCATAAACAAATACATTATCATCATTAAGTTCAGTATATTCATCAGCAAATTTAGATGCATCAGTTATTTCTGGTTTATCATTTGTATCATTATTTGCATTTTTATTTTCTTTAATTAACAAATAAACTACCACCCCAATTAATGCAACAATTATAACCCCCATCGCAATAATAATATTTTTATTTTTCATTCTTTCACCTCTTGAAAAAATACTATCATACAATTATTAAAAAGAAAATAAAAAAGAACTAAACTTTCCGTTTAGTTACTACATGTTTTATCAACACTTATAGGAATATCATAAGTAATAACATCACTATCAATAGATAATGCTTTTATTTTAATATATAAATTGTTACATGCATCTGAATCACATCCACAATTATAATCATCAATATTAAATTCAACATCTCTTAATTTCCTAGAAATATATTCATTATCATTAACATCATCTAAAGATCCATATTTAGCAATTTCTATTTCCTTACCATCAATAATTTCATATAAAATACATTCTACTGCTACTGCTTTTGGTTCAACCACATCTTCATTACAATAATTGATATTAGAAATATAAACCGACTTTTTTTTATCATTATAAGCAATAACACCATTAATACTAAATGAATCATTTTCACAAACCAAAGAAGAAAATATAAAAGAATCATTATTATTTTTTAATATTAATACAAAAATTACTATGAAAATAATAATTATTAATAACGGAATAAAAATAAATATTTTATTGCGCTTTTTAATTTCTTTTTCTCCTTCTATTAATTCTTTTATGCTTACATTAAATTCTTCACTTAGTTTTTTTAATAATTCTATATCAGGAACCCCTCTACCATTTTCCCATTTTGATACTGCTTGTGCTGTAACACATAATCTATTAGCTAATTCAGCTTGAGTTAAATTATATTTTTTTCTTAAATCATATATAAATTTACCTATTTTTTCTTGATCCATTAAATCACCAACAAATAAATTATATCAAAAAGTAAAAACATATTCTATAAAAGATTTTAAATAGAACTTTATATTTTTTTCCTTCTATAAATGAGCACTGCATCTTTGTATCCATGATCTACAAAACCCAAATCACTTATATTTGGTATTTGTTCTAAAATATAATCTTGAGAAAAAAAGGATGCACTAGAGCCCCAAGAATTTTTAAAACGAATTCCTAATTTTTCATAATTTGCAATATAACTATAAATATAAGCCACTATAATTTCTCCATTTTCACTTAACAAATTAGCTAATATATTTTTAATAAAATTATTAAATCTTTCATAATTTACATCTAAATAGTCAGAAATATTAGACAAAAATATTTTATCATAATAATCATCAAATTTTTTATCCAAATTAAGTATATCGGCTTCTTGAAAAGTAATTATGCAACTTCTTAAATTTTGTCTTAATTTTTCATATTCTTCTTCATTACTTAAATATCTATTTCTCGATTTCATTGTTGAAAAAGGAATATAATTTTTACACATTTTACTTAATAACCATGGCTTAACACTATTACTTGAATTTTTTCTAATATTTTCTAAAAATAATTTTTCTCAAAATATATCATAAGGATGTGGAATATAATCTTTAAATTTTAAAAACAATTCATATTCAAATTCAGCACTAGAACAAGCTAAAGACAACTTTTCAAAAAATTTAAAATACTCTTGCTAAAATAAGACCAATTTTTAATTGCAAATAAGGAAATGTTAAAAGATTTATATCGAATGCATCAATATACTTAGCACCATAACATATTGAATTTAAAACATGATCTCCACTAGAACAAACAGTTAAAACCTTTTTCTATATCAACCATAAAATAAAACTCCCCAAAATATTAATATACAAAAATAAAACTCGAAATATATTCGAGTTGATTATTAAACTTGGTGGAGAATAAGGGATTCGAACCCTTGACCCCCACGGTGCAAGCGTGGTGCTCTAGCCAGCTGAGCTAATTCCCCAAGAACACGATTATTTTATCATATAATAATAAGATAATCAAGTAATTTTTTAATGTTCTTCAATAATTTTTATTAAACCTGCTTCTACTTCTTCAAGTGCTCTACCTAATTCCTTTTTATTTTTATATTCATTTTCTTTCATTTGAAAATGATTATTTTCAAGCATTTGCTTACTTCTTATAGATGCAACATGAACTAATATATATTTTGAATCAACAATATTTAATAATTTATCAATAGATGGATATAACATAATATCACTCCTTTACATTATTATAATACTTATTTTAAATAGTTCAATGCAATAGTTTTACTTTTAATTGTCATTTTATTGACACAGTTTTCTCAAAGCATCTAATATAACTACCATTGCCCAAGTATCTTGCTGACAATAAATTCTCAAAGCTTCATAATATAAATCAAATTCTTCTTTTGTCATATTATTATAATTAGCATAGGCAACTATAGCTTCTGTCCCATTTTTTACAGTTAAATCCTTATATGATAAATCACTAAAAACTGGAAGCGTTTTTTTAATAGAAAATGAGCCACTTAAATCTTTATTATAATAATTAGGTAAAGATGCTCTTTCTTTATCAAAACCTAATTCTTCATATAAATCACTTTTTGTATTTACAAGCCACATTAAATCAAACCCGCGATTATACATTTGCATTAAAGGTTCTTTATATTCCGGAAAAATACCAGCTAATTCCTTAATTCTTCCTTTTTCAAAAGCTACGTTTTGAGCAAACAATGTTCCCTTAGTTGGATCAATATATTTTACAAGAGCTTTAACTAAATCTTCTCTTTCATCGTTATCAAAAGTTTTAGCTAAAAATATATAATTATCTTTTTCTTTATCACAAACTCCTGGTTCATGTTCAATATGCAAACTGAATTCAAAAGGTGATTGAATATATGGTTTTTCTCCCTTAAACCGCGGAACAGGACAAGGCATAGTTTCAAAATCCAAATGATAAATTGGATATTCTAAACAATTTAATCCAGCTTTTATTTTTTCTTTATCTACATAAATAGTATTAAATCTTACAGCATCTCTTTGTATTTGATGCTTTTTATGAATAATCCATTCCTCAGGAATATCAAGCATATTTATATATCCTTCATTAATAAGTTCTAAACCTTTTAATTTAGTTCCATCTAAAGTTTTAAATCCACTACCATTATTTAAATAATTTAAACTTGAATTCTTTGCTGGAATCATTTTACCACAAACAGCACTTAAATATGGACATTCTTTAACTTTTTTTCTTTCACACCATTTACCCATTGGGCATTTATTAACATTTAAAGAAAAAATATAATTTTCTAATTTTTCTTCCATTGATTCAATTATTTTTTGATATTCCTTAGTAACTTTTGTTAAATCAATATATACAATTAATTCATTGCCATCCTCATCAACATCATACACTGGCTTTCCATCTTTATAAGTTCCATCAAAAATATAATTATGATTTAAAACTGCTAAATAATAATGAATATCTTTTAATTTATCTTCATTGTGCGAAGCTTTATACTCTCCTTCTAAAAAAAATCTTTGAATAGCCAAGTCAAAAACATAACCACCAACATCACTATAACGATCAAATAGTTTTTCTCTTTGCTTAGCATAATTTTCAATAGGCATTTCTTCTTCAAGCGGATAACCTTCAATTTCATCCTTTAAATAATAGCAATTACTCTTTTTATCAAAATAAAATATAGAAAATTTTTCTTGCTTTTTATGATTACTTTCCAACTTAACATATTTACTACTAGTAGTTGCTTTAACTTCAATAATATTAATACCATCATTATTTTCATTATATATATCAACATAACAAATATATTTAATTCCATTTTTATTAAATTCAAAACTTTCTTGGTTAAATGTAGCAGATGCATAAGTAGATTTTCCTTTAAAATATTTATTTGCAAGTCTTCCTGCTTCCATTTCTACCATTTTATAATATGGCATCATAGCTTGCATTTGCTTATTCACTTTTATAGTAGTATCAATTTCATATTCATCATTTTCATACATACCAGAAAGTAATTCTTTTAATATATCATTTTCTTCTTGTTTTTTATAATCTTTATAGCTAATATCAGCATCTAATTTTTCTTTTCTAACTTCTTCTAAAGCTACATATCTAGAGCACCTAGTAAAATTTATAAAATCAGTTTTAGTTACAGCCATTATTACACCAATACTTTAGCAGTTACTTTATCATTATCATTTATAATTTTAACTTTTAAATCATTTAAAGTTTTATTTTCATCCCTTGGATCTTTCACAACACCTTCACTATTAGATATAATAGCATTTGCATAAGCCAAATCTTCAACAGTCATATAAACTTCATTACCTTCAGAAAACAAAGATTGATTAGTTTCTCCATAAAGAGCAGCTTGAGTTTCAATAGAATTTATTTTTAATTCATATAAGTCTTCTTCATAATTTACATCAAAATTATAAGATAATTTATTAGCAACTAAAAAATATCCAATAGAAAACACCCCAATAACAATTAATAATTCAATTCCAGTATAACCCCTTTTATTCATTATTCACCTCAATTTTTGTAAATCCTCTATACTCCCACAAAGGAAATTCATTTCTAATTTTCATTATTTCTTCAAGCATTTTATGCTTTAATTTTTCTCCTTTAAATTCAAATAAAGTTGTAATTGTTTCCTCTAAATTTTTCTTAGCAATATCTTCCTCATTTAAAGAATTATATAAATATGGAATTACTATATTATTATCCACAAATTTAATATCTTCATTTTTAAATACATAATTGCTTTTTAACATTTTAATTAGTTTCTTATAACTTTTAATTGCATAATGATAAGAATTATTTCCCATTGCTACATATTCTTTATTTGAATACATTTTATATTTATTATTTTTATAGTAATTATCAATTCTTTTTTTACTACTCAATTTACAACTCATAATTTTTTTATCATCAATTACATATTCTTTTTTATAATAAAAATCAATTTTTGGAATAATTTTATCTTTATCAACTATTCCACTAATAATTATATCAAAATAATTTCTATCAACTAAACCATAAGCAATTATAACTCCATCAACAAGTTTATAAATTCTATTCCAAGTTTTAATATAAGAATAAACATTTTTATTTTTTAATATTGTTTTAAGTAAAATATAAATATCACTAGGTATTTCCAAATTATCTTTTTGAAATAATAATTTTTTATCTACCAAATAATTTATTAACTTTCTATTGGTATTAAAATAATCATTTTTTACTTTTTTTAATATTAATTTTTTTAAAATATTATAATCTTCTAAATCTAATGATTCAATTACGTACTTAACATATTTACTCTTAATGTCAATTATTTTATTTACTATTTTATTCTTTTTTTCTTTATTATTATATGAAATGGCTTCATCATCAAAAATATATATTAGTTTATTATAATCCTTAATTATATCGATTAATTGATTTTTACTTAATTCTTTTAAATAAACATCAAAACTTTTATTAATATCCATTATTTATTTCACCTCATCATAATAATTATATAATAAAAGTTAATAGTTTTCTATGATTAAAATATGAAATATTTAAATGCATTAAAAAAAGTTGTATTTTTTAACAACTTCTTTGTTCTTCTTGCTTTATAGAGTTAACAATACCCCTAATATAAACATTATAGTTAATGTATGTTAAAGGTATATTATTAATTAAAAAATGTTCAATAGCTTGCCTTTTCATTTCTTCTGAAATTACTATACCTTGAATACATAAATCTTCATCCATAACTTTTTGTGTAAATACATCAATAGAAAATTCAACTCCTGAAAATTTTTCTACAAATGTTCTTAATCTTGTTCTTTCATGCGAATTGCGAAATTTTATACCAGCAGCACGAAAAACAGAAAAAATTAACTTGATATTTATATCGGTTATATTATAATAATCCATAATATTAGGCATCCTATAAACACCATTTTCTAAAACACCATTAACTACCATATCCATTAACACTTCAAATAATACATTTAAATCTTCTATTCTATTCATAATATCCCCCCATCAGCGACATATATTATCACAATTTAATTAAAAATGCAAATACTTTTTATAAAACAAAAAAGGCACTAAATGCCTTCACAAATTACTATTTAACAACAACCTCTATCATAAACATTTTCATATACATTTTCTTCACAGCAAGTATATTCTGGTCTATAAGTGTGTCTATAAACATGATGATTAATTACTCTTGTGTTGCATGGAATAATATGTCCTTGCCCTTTTTTGATAGATTTAATTTTTAATTGCTTTGTTTATTTCATCAAATAATGCAGAACACTTTTGATAATCTGAATTTCTTAAATCTATTTTTATTTTTTCTACCAATTCATTGCCATTATTTAATTTTGAAATTGCACTTATATATTTTGATGCTTTATTGTAAATATCTCTACTCTTTCCTTGTTTAATAATATTATAAAACTCATCTATAAAATGATCATATAACTTATCATTGTATTTACCTTTTAATATTTCTATATTATCTAACAATAAATATCTATAATTACTATCAATTAATAAATCCCATAACTTTTCTTGTTTTTCATAAAATTTATAAAGCTTAACAAGTAAGAAAATGTCTTTAGTTTTATTTTCTATAATACTAATAATTTTATCTTCAGTTAAATAATACCCTAAAATATCCAAATACTCAATATGTCCCAAACATAAATAACTATACAAATAATGATTTGTATTTATATCTTTATTTTCAAAATCAGTAACCCTAACAAATCTATATAATACATCTGGAATATACATTTTATTTCTAAAATAATTCTTTTCAATTAATTTCATAAAAGATCTATATAAATTCATAATATCATTACTATTTTCTACTATATAATCAATATATTGTAAATACTTAGCATTTTTCAACATTAAACTAGCACACTCTGTTATTGTAAAATCATTTAATAAATGAATGGCTATTAAAACATTTGATTTTGGAACTGTATTTTTAATACTATAATGTTTTAAACTATCTAAATAATTTTCTAATATTTTACAAAATTCATAAATTTCTTCACTACTTTTATTTTTTTTATAAAAGTGAGCAATCCATCTATAATCAGAATAAACTGATAATTTTTCATTTAATAATATTTTATCTATTTGTAATTGTAATGATTTATTTTTATATAGTTCCTCTATTTTTCTTTTTTCTCTAACATTTAATATTTCTTTATCAAAATCATTATAATCATAATTATAATAACCAGTTAGATCTTGAACTCTTTTGTTTAATCTATCTAAAAATACAAATTCATCACTATTATTCTGTAAATATTTTTTATAATTCTTTCCTAAATATAAGTCATATGTTCTTTTCTCATTATTTTTAAGTTCTGTTAACAATGTTTGTTTTAATTCTTCTATACTCAAATCATCAACATATTTTTCTAATACTACATCAAAAAAAAATGGTTTTTCAAAATTAGAAGATTTAATATAATCATAATAATAATCTCCATCGCCATAATAACTATCATATCCATAGTAGTCGTCTTCGTCGTCTTCATCATAATCACTATTCAGCCAAGATTCATAATCATCTACTTCATCAGGAAACAATTCAAAATATAATGCCGTCATATGCTTACAAGTAATATTTCCATTTGCATGAGGACAATCACAATATGATTTTCTAGGATGTTCTATATCTATCTTTACATAATAAGGATTTTTTAAACTTCCATCAACATATCCTTCAAATTCATGATCATTTAGTTGTTTTACATTATTAACTTTGTTGTGTTTATAATAATCATATCCTCTACTAACTGAAGAACTACTAGCGCTTGTAAGAATGCTCATACTACCACCTCTTGATATATTATTATATCATGATTTTAATAATAAGTATTAAAAGTAACCTTAATATTTATAGTTTTATCTTCAAATATTTCTATTTTATCAATTAAATTAATTATTAGTTCTCTACTAGGTTCTTTCATAGATAAAAAATTATTAATATACTCATTAATCATTTTGCTTTTAGATTCTTCATTAATTTTTTCATTAATAGTATTATTTAACTCGTTATATCTTTTTTGTTTTATATTTAATTCATTTCCTAATTTTACTTTTACTCTTTCAAATTGTTCTTCGGTTATTTTTTTATTTAACTTATCGATATAAATAATATCTAAATTATCATTTATTTGCTTAATATCATTAGTTAGCATCTCTAACTCTTTTTTATTTTTTAACATGTTATCTACAGATAAATTATTTAAAACATCATTTTTAATTTTATCTTTGTTAATATAGTTTAAACACATATCAGTTAAAGAATTAATAATTACTTTTTCTAATTCATCATAGTTATTTGAGTGAGTTGTACATAGTCTTTGTTTCATATAAGTTCTGTAATAATTACAGATAGTATAACATCTATTATCTTTTTTTCTTCTTGATTGTATTGATATCCTATGGCCACAATCCCCACAATACAAAAGGCCATCTAATAAATGAATTTCTTTTTTTTCATTTCTTCCCTTATTTTTAGGTATTCTTTTTTGTACTTCATAAAAAGTATCTTTATCAATAATTGCTTCGTGGGTATTTTCTACTATTATATAATCTTTAGGATTATTTCTAATAACCTTTTTAACCTTATAATTTACCTTACTTCGTCTATTTTGTACCATATCACCAATATACATCTGATTTGTTAAAATATCTCTTATTGTTTTAGAATGCCACTCTCCATATTTTAAATTATAATTACTTTTCCATTCAAAACTATAATACCCTGCAGGTGTTTTTACTCCTTGATTAGTTAATTGCTTTGCTATCTTAAAAAATGATAATCCTTCTAAACACATATCAAATATTCTTTTTACAACTAATGCTTGTTCTTCATTTACCACTAAATGATTTTTATCATCTGGATCTTGCTCATATCCAAATGGAGTTCTACCTCCTACCCATTTTCCTTCTTTTTGTTTTGCTTTTAAACTAGATTTAATCTTTTTAGAAATATCTTTAGCATACATATCATTCATAATTGCTTTAAATGGTGCTATATCATTATTTGAACTATCTAAAAATGTATCTATATTATCAGTAACAGCAATATATCTAACATTATGCTCCGGAAAATATTTTTCTATCAAATTACCTGTTCCAATATAATCTCTACCTAGTCTTGACATATCCTTAGTAATAACCATATTTACTTTACCTAATTCTATATCATTTAATAGTCTATTAAAATCAGGTCTATCAAAATTAGTTCCACTATATCCATCATCAATATAAATATCATAAACTCTTAAATTATTTTCTTTAACATATTGAAGTAATAAACTTTTTTGATTTGTAATACTCTCACTCATCATTACTTTATCATCATCTTCCCGAGATAATCTTATATAAATACCAGCATTATATACCTTATTTATACTCCTTAACAATTCTTACCTCCTTCTAGAGATAAATAAGTACATGATGATGTTACCTCTCTTTTTTTATTTTTGCAAATCATCTGAATATATTTTTTTAGTTCTTTATTTAAAACATTTATTAAGATATCATTTATATCATTTTCATTATTAAAAATAAAATTTATTTTGTACTTATCCATAAATTTTGTACACCTCACTTAAACTTATGGATAAATTATTAGTTTTAGTAATACTAAATCGTGTAAATATTATATTACACATTAATTTAGTATTACTTATAAGCATTCACCTCTTTATAAATTATTCTTTTAAATTTCATATACATCATCTCCTTTCACGATGCATGCTAGCTCATAGATTAATATTTGTCAAATCATATTTCCCTAATTATTTAATTTAATCATCCTAACTTTAATTAATTTTTAATAAATCTAAACAAGCAGGATAAGATGATGACCCCATAATATAAAAAGAACCCTTATAAAATAAGGATTCATTATGGTGTCATTCTTATTTTGCACTTGCAAAATTCATCCTACTTTGTAGGTTGATATAAAGGATAAAGTCTTATTTTATAAGATATTATACCATATAAAAAAGATCCTACATTTAATAAATTATTCATTTTTGTAGGATGTTAGTTTTTTTCAATTATTTTCTTCTATTTCAAAGTCTAATAGTTCTTCACACATTTTTTCATATAAATCTTGTTCATGTTTAATAGTATCAATTAAGAACATTTTATCATTTTTATATTCTTTTAAACCTCTCATGTAATAAGGTTTATCATCATCTAATACAATAAATGGCATAATGTTATTTTTTAGGCATTCTTTAAACATTATAATTCTACCAACACGACCATTTCCATCACCAAATGGATGAATTCTTTCAAATCTAAAATGAAAATCAACTATATCTTCTAAAGTAATGTTAGTTTTAGAATTATATTCATTTAATAATTCTTCTATTTCTTTTTCCACATCTTCTGGAGCGGTAGTATTAATAACATTAACTACACCTATTATATTAGGAACAACTTTAAATCCACCAACATTATATCTGGGATTTTCTTCATCACTAGTATTTCTCTTTAAAATCTTATTCATTTCAATTATCATGTCTTTAGTTAGTAATTTATCTACATTATCTAACATATAATCAAATAATTTAAAATGATTTTTAGATTCGATTAAATCATCTAGTTTAATTAAATCGTCGCTTTTAGGAACAAATGAAGATGTATCGAATATTGCTTCAGTTTGATCACTAGTTAATCTACTACCTTCAATTTTATTTGAATTATAAGCAAAATTGACTTGTGAATAATGATATATATTACCTTTAAATTTAGATTCTTTTTGTTTAATTAATTCATTTTTGATTTTATTTATATCCATAAAAATACCTCACTTTCTATTTTCAACTACTTTATATTCCATATAATATCTACTATCAGTTTCTTCCTTTATATTAAAACCTATTTTATTATATAAATTAAATGCTTTAATATTATCTTTGTATACCCATAAGTATACATTACTATTTGATTTAGATACAACATCTTTAATATTTGATGTTCCAATTCCTTTATTTCTATATTGTTCTTCAATAAATATTTCATCTAATAGTAAACCATTTTCATTTTTAGTTATCAAAAAACTTCCAACTATAATATTATTTAAAACAATATTTTTATATTCAAAGATTTGATTTGATATAGTTTTATTAACATAATTATTTATTTTTTCAACTTCCTCTTTATCTAAATCTTTTGCATACTCAAATATAGTATTTAATTTATATTTTTTTATTCTTTCTATATCTTTTATGGAAGCGTTTTCTAATTTATATTTGTTATAACACATATAAAATTTTAATTCATCTTCTTGTTCTACAATAAATCCAATATTTTTATACAAATTAACAGCAACTTTGTTTTCTTTTAATACATTTATGAATATTTCATAATCTCCAAGCGAATATATTTCTTTTATTATTACTTTTATTAATTTTTTTGCAATACCTTTATTTCTAAAATTAATATCAATATATAATCCATCAATCAAGTATTTATCATCTATTTTTTTAGCAAATATATATCCTATTGGTTTGTTTTCATTTTTATATAAAAGGAGAATATTTTGATTATTGATCATATTAATAAAATAATCTTTGACAACAAATTTTTCATCTATAGTAGTATCATACTTTCTTTCATCTTGAATTAATAAAGTCAAATAGTTATCACATATTTTACAGTCATCAATACTATTTACTTTTATAATCATTTATATTCACCTTCTTTAATTTAAAAAATATTATATATCTATTATATCACACAAAAAGACATTTCTTATCAAAATGCCTTTGGTTTGTACTTATTTTCTCTCAGATATTTTGATATATCATAAATTATCACTCTTGTGGCACATCATAACAAACATATCTATGACATACTCTTTCTTGAGGACATTCATAAATAGGCATCATACTACATCCATATTGAGGCGTAGCCATAGACATTCCCATATTCATACCAGAACCACATGAACAGCATGAACTTCCCCCATCATTATTCATTTGCATATTTGTTTTATCATAACTTTTTTTAACTTCAGTTTCTTGATTATAAGACTCATTAAAATAATTCATATTAAACATTCCTTTCTAGTGTATATTATGTATAGATAAAATAAATGTTTAGGATAAAGCACAAAAAAACAACTATTTTTTAGTTGCTTTTTCATTTTTTGGAAATAAAAATTCACGTGAATTATAATAATATTGACAACCAGAAATAACTGATAATAATGTAGCTACTATTAAAAATATATCAGCTAAAGGAAAGTTAATTAATTCAAATGGTAAATTATAAAATAGTATTAAAGTAACACCACACATCATACATATAGTTTTTAATTTACCTAAAATAGATGCTGCAACTACTTTTCCTTTATTACCTGAAATCATTTTACAAGAATCTACAACGATATCACGAGTAATAATAACTACAGGTATAATTACTGAAATAATTCTTTCATATGCTAATATAATTAACAATCCATTAACTAAAATTTTATCTGCAATTGCATCAGCTACTTTTCCAAAATCAGTAACCATATTATTTTTCCTTGCTAAATAACCATCTAAAAAATCTGATAAGGAAGCAATTAAAAATAAAACTCCTACAATAACATATTTAATATTAACCGTAACATTTCCAATTAAATATTCAGGCCATTCAAATCCTAATGAATACCAAGGAACTAAAAGCATAATTAAAATTAAAACAGATAATATAATTCTTCCTATTGTAATTTTATTTGGTAAATTCATAAAAAACACTCCTTAACTTCTATAACTTATTGAACTTGATATATTTTTATTAATAGTCACTTGTTTTACAGACCAAAAAATAGCAACTAAAACCATTAAAAATATAAAAATATAAATAATAACATAAACCCAATTATTATATTTCTTTTTTTCCTTAGTATAAGGTGATGCAATATGATTATCTTTTTTTTCTTCCTTAATTTTTAATTCAATGGTTTTTTCTATTTCTTTAATAGGAATTTTTGAAGTATATTCAAACATATATTCATTAAATTCATCTATTAATTTTTCTGCATCCAAGCCTAAATACTTTGCATAATTAGATATAAGACTTTTAAGTTCAAATATGTCTTTAAAAGCGCCGGATTTTCCTTCCTCAATATTCTGTAGAATTTCCACTTTTATATCTAAATCTTTACTTACTTCATTCAAACTAACACCTGAAGACTCGCGTGCATCCCTTAGCGTCTCACCGATATCGTTCAAAACTTTTCACTCCTTTTTAGAAAATAAAAAAATAATTTATCATAAGCCATGTTCTGTTCTTTCATAAAGAAAGCGGCAAATATTTATCTTCTATCAAAATAGATTTCAATTTAGTTCTTTTCCCAAATATGAAACTCCCCTACCAAAATTTGGGTTTCTCACTCGTGGGGTTTACCTCGTTCCACCCATTCAGTTTCCCAAATGATTCGTCTCTATGGCACTTTTATATCTACTAAAACCATTTAAGGTTTCCTCGAAGCCGTTAGTAAAAAACTACCTTGAGTTATTTTTTCCTCAAGCACGAACACTACAAACATCACAGCTTGTGTGAGCATGGACTTTCCTCTACATAACAATATATGCAGCATTTGCCTCAAAATTATTCATTATTTCCATAAACAACTTTTTCTAACTGACTAATTCTTTTTAGAAGGTCAACATTATTTGCACTTCTTGAAGGAGCCTCTCCCATTGAAGAAGCTTCATCTTGCAAACGTCTAATTTCTTGTTTTAATTTAATATTATCATCAGTTAGGTTTTTAATATCTTTTTCTAATTTTTTTATTATATTTGAATACTCTGTATAATCACGTATAACCATATCTAAAAACTTATCAACTTCTTGAGGACGATACCCTCTTGCATCAATTTTAAACTCTTTTTCTAATATTTCTTGAGCAGTTAAATATAAACGATCACTATACAAAATATTCACCTTCTAACAAAAAGATTATATAATATTTTAAACTATTTTGTCAATATATCACGATTTTTAGCTACCTTATTTGAATTACTTTTTTTACCTTTTTTATCTATAAAATAAGTATTTATATTAGCCCATTCTATTTTTTTTAACATTTCATTAATAATATAATCTAATCGCATTTTATTCACCATAACTATTTTATAAAAAATATTAATTACTTGCATTAGTTTCGACAAAAAGATACATAAAAGGATTAATTGTCATTAATTTAACTGTCAAAAAAACACTTATAATACATTACTTAACAGATATATGATATAATTATATAGGTGATTTATTTTGTTATATCCAAATAACATTAAAAAAAATTATTCTAAAACAATCGATTATAGCAATCGTGGAATGGATTTAGAATATTTAATAGAACAAGCAAATGAATATTATATAGAAAATGATATAGCATATATATACAAAAAGCCAACACCAATCGGAGTTGTAAAAGTTATATATGAAAATGGTGGAAAAAGAATACATGATGGATATTATAAAACACCATCTACATTAGACTTTAATGGATTATATAAAGGTTTTTATATAGAATTTGATGCAAAAGTTACTCAAAATAAAACATCATTTCCTTTAAATAATGTTCATCCTCATCAAATAAATCACATAAGAAATATTAATAAACATGGTGGCATAGTTTTTTTAATAATAATGATGAATTCAAAATATTTTTTATTAAATGGCAAAGATTTTTTGAATTTTATTGAAAAAGAAACTAGAAAAAGTATTCCATATGAATATCTATTAAAAAATGCATATGAAATAAAACTAAGCTTAAAAGGATTAGATTATATAAAAATAGTTGATCAATTAATTGGAGGTTGATAAAATGAAAAAAATAAGACTCGGAAAGATAAAAATTAAAAAAAATGGAAAAGCAAAGAAAAATCAAACAGCAAAAAAAACAAATAAGAAATTTGATATAAAATCAATAATATTATCAATAATCCTTATTGGTGGCATTGCAGTAATATCAATAATGTTAATATTTGCATTATATATAATCATTACTTCTCCTGATTTTGATAAAGAAAAACTATATTCTAAAGAATCAACGGTATTATATTATAAAGATGGTGTAACTGAATTAGCAAGACTTGGAGCAGAAGATAGAGTTTTAGTATCATATGATGAATTACCACAAGTTTTAATTGATGCTTTAATAGCTACTGAAGATTCAAGATTTTTTCAACATAAAGGAATGGATGTTGCTAGATTTTTAAAAGCATCTTTTGGACAATTATTGGGAAATAGCAGTGCTGGTGGTGCATCAACATTAACAATGCAACTTGTTAAACAAGTATATACTAATAATGAAGATGAAGGATTAGAAGGAATAATACGTAAATTTACAGATATATATATGGCTATATTTAAAATAGAAAGTAATTATACAAAAGAAGAAATTATTGAATTTTATGTAAATAGCCAATGGTTAGGAAATAATGGAAGTAATAATACTTCTGGAATATATGGAGTTGAACAAGCAAGCCAATACTATTTTGGAAAATCAGTATCAGACCTTACCCTAGCAGAAGCATCAATTATAGCAGGAATGTTTCAAAATCCAGCAACAATAAATCCATATACAAATCCAGAAAAAGTTAGAGACAGACAAGAAATAGTATTAAAACTTATGGTTCAACACGGATATATAAGTGAAGAAACAAAAGAAGCTGTATTAAGTATTCCAGTAGAATCACTACTAGCTGAAAATGAAAATAATAATGGATCTAACCAAGCAGTAATAGATTATGTAAGAAATGAGGTTACCGAAAGAACAGGAATGAATCCATTTTATGTTCCAATGAAAATAGTAACAACAATAGATCCAGAAGTTCAAAGTGTATTAAACCAATTAGAAAATGAAGAAATATATGAATTTCCAAATGAAACTTTACAAGAAGGAATGGCAATAACAAGCACGACAGATGGTTCGATAGTTGCATTATCTGGAGGAAGAAATTACACCGCCAAAGGAAACAACAGAGCAACAGTTATAAGACAACCTGGTTCAACAGCAAAAATACTATTTGATTACGGCCCATACATAGAATATTTAAATGGATCACCAGGAACATTGTTTTTAGATGAAGAATCATCATATAGTAATGGAACATCAATCAAAAATGCAGATGGCAAATATATGGGACTAATAACAATGAGAACAGCATTGATTGAGTCAAGAAATATTCCCGCATTAAAAGCATTTCAAGCTGTATATAAAGAAAATCCAGATTACATCATTGATTTTGTTCATAGTTTAGGAATAGACTACGGAGCAGATTTATATGAATCAGCCTCAATTGGTGGTTTTGAAGGAATAAGCCCTATTCAAATGAGTGCAGCTTATGCAGCATTTGGTAGAGGTGGATATTATATCGAACCATACTCATATACAAAATTAGAAATTATTGAAACTGGAGAAATAATAGAATATAAATATGAAAAAGAAAAAGTAATGAGTGAAGAAACAGCATATATGATAACTGATATGTTAGTATCAGCAGCAGAAAACGGTGTTGGTGGTGTTTCAGTAAGTGGAACAGATATTGCAGCAAAATCAGGAACATCAAATGTTGATAGAAGCTGGGCAGAACAAAATGGAATTCCAACATCTGCTACAAGAGATTCATGGAATGTTACCTATTCTCCAGAATATTCTATTGCATTATGGTTAGGATATGATAAAACTACAAAAGAAGATTATCTAACTGTAAGTGTTGGTAATAAAGCAAGAAAAGCAATAATGAAAGCGGTAGGATCTAAAGTTTATTCTAAAAACAAAACATTTTCAAAACCAAGTGGTGTTATCGAAGTAGAAATAGAAAAAGAAACCATTCCCCTTCAATTAGCAAGTGAATATACTCCTGATAATTTAAGGTCTGTTGAATTATTTAAAGAAGGAACAGAACCTACTGAAGTATCTACAAGATTTGCAAAATTAGATGCACCAACAAATGGTAAATATACATTTAATGGAACAACAGTTAATTTAACATGGACAGGAATAAAAACTCCAAAAGCAATTGATACATCAAATTTACAAACTTATTTCAATACATATTTTGATAAACATGCAAGTAGATATTATGAACAAAGATTAAATTACAATAATAGTTATATTGGTAAATTAGGGTATCAAATATTTAAAAAAGAAAGTAGTGGCAGCTTAACATATATAGGCTCTACTGAAAACACAAACTATTCATTTAATAATAATCCAACTGATAGTGGGACAGTTACTTATGTAATAAAATCAGCATATACTATATTTACAAACAATATGAGCGATGGTTTAGAAATAAAAGTAAATTTAGGGATGGATTCCAATGTTGGAGACATTATAGAAGATAATACAAATAATAACAATTCAACTGAAAAGCCTAATAACAAACCTAATACTGGATTAGAATAAAAAAAAATATAAGATTCAAATTTTCTTATATTTTTTTCTATACAAACATTTATCAAAAGGACATTTTTCACAATTAGGATTTTGACTTTTACATATATATCTACCAAATAAAACTAATTGATGGTGAACCCTACTCCATTTATCTTTTGGAAAAAATTTCATTAAATCTTTTTCTATTTCTAAAACATCTTCTTTGTCAGTAATTTGTAATCTCTTAGCCACACGTTTAACATGAGTATCAACAGCTATCGCAGGAACATTATAAATATTTGATAAAACTAAATTACAAGTTTTTCTTCCAACACCAGGTAAACTTTCTAAAAAAACTCTATCATTAGGAACAATACCATTATATTTTTCAACCAATTCTTTAGCAACCAACTTTATATATTCAGCTTTACGATGATAAGTTCCAACTGGATATATTATTTTTTCAATGTCTTTTAAATTAGCATCTTTTAAACTAAAAATATCATACTTACTAAATAATATAGAAGTTACAGAATTTACTCTTTTATCAGTTGATTGAGCAGATAATATAGTAGCAATTAATAATTCATAATCTTTGTTATAATTTAATTCACAACGAGCATCAGGAAATAAAGTATCCAATTTACTTAATATTTCTTTACTATTTTTCATTTAACCAATCAAAATTTAAAATACTAGGTTCAAAAACCTTTTCTTCCTTATCTTCTTTTTTAAATCGATTATTTACTTCCTCAACTGTTTTATATCCTTTTCTATTCCATTCATATAATACTTTATCAATGTAACGCATTGTAAATACTCCATTATATACTGCTTCTTTTAAAGCAGCAATTACTAATTCTTCACTAAATCCTTTATCCATCCACGCATTAATAATTTCACAATCCATCATAGATAAAGTTCTACCAAATTCTTTTTCAAATATACTAAATATATCATCTTTACTATTTTCTTTTTCAATTGATTTTCTATCATTATTAATTTCATTATAAAAATTATCTAAGCAAACTCTTTCAATTATTTTTCCATAACCATCTTTTTCAGCTTTTACTTTAATTAATTTTTTTTGCATTAAACTACTATACGCTTCTAAAACTTTATTTTCATCCATATTTAAGGTTTTAGCAATAATTCCAATATCAAAAACTAAATCAAAAGAATTATCAAAATAAAGTAATAATAAAAATTCGTTTAAAGATAAATTTTCTTTTAAAGCTTCTTTAATAAAAATAGATTCAGCTACAAGTTTTTTATTATCTTTAAACACAATTATCACTTCCTTTTTAATAAATATAATTTAATATCACTTTTCTTATTTTTCAATTTACCATTTAATATCTCTATGATTAATTGATCGAATATTTTGTTAATAATATTTCCAGGTTTAATATTTAATAAATCCATTATTTCATTACCATTTATTTGAATATCTTTTCTATCTTTTATTGGCATTTTTTTATACATTTTATTTATTAATTTAGAATCAATATTTAATATTTCACCTGCTACTAAATTAACATATAACCCATAATTAAATAATGTCCAATAATCAATTTTTTTATATTTAACTATCTCAGTAATACTAATTATAGTGCTTTTTTCATTATTTGTAAATGGTATATCACCAGTTTTTATTTGAGCATAAATTCCCATTAAATCTTTAGTATAATTAAAATCGTTAAATATAATACCTAAATGCTTATCTAATTCAAACTCCTTTAATAACTTTACCCCTTCCATATAATTTTCATTTAACAAAATTTTATCTAATTCTTCTCTGATTTTATTTTTTGATATACTATTAATTAAATTAGCATTTTCTTTAATTCCATTTTTTAATTCATCATTTAAATTAAACTTTAATACTGTAGCAAACCTAATAGCTCGAATAATTCTAGATGGATCTTCTTTTAGACGTTCATTAGTATTACCTATCATTTTTATAGTTCTATTATTTAAATCGTTAATGCCATTTAATAAATCTATTATCTTACCCTTTTTATCCATACAAATAGCATTTATAGTAAAATCTCTTCTAATTAAATCTTCTTTTAAATTTTTAACATAATTAATATTTGTAGGTTTTCCATTTACATACTCATCTTCTACTCTAAATGTTGTAATATCTATATTATAATTATTAATAATCAAATTAACCCCACCATATTTATTAACATCAACATTAAATATGTTATATATATCTTTAGGCAATGCTGAAGTGCAAATGTCAATGTCAAAAGATTTAATACCAAGCAATAAATCCCTTACATAGCCACCTACTAAGTATGCCTCATAACCATTATATTCTATTTTTTCTAATATTTTTTTTATAATTTTATCCATTAAATATCACACTTAAATTATAACATAAATATATTCAATTATAATTAAAAATGAATCTTATCACCTAAGATTCACTTTTTTACTGAAGCATCATATATTTGTTTAATAGTATTATTTAAAATATTAGAATATTCTTCATCATTTTGATTAATACTTAATCCTTCTAACAATGCTCTAGAAAAACTTGCAATCATATTTTTATTTAGTTTGAGTAATTCACAAGCTTTATTTCTATCATATCCACCAGATAACGCTACTAATCTTAAAACATTTTTATATTTTAATAAAGGATCATAATAATTTGGTATATCTGGTAAAGTAAATTTAAAAATAATATAATCTTCTTTATTCATTTTATCCAAATGCATTAATAATTCTTTTTTTAAATATGTTTCGATATTTTTTTTATCTTTAGAATTAATATCAACTTCTGGTTCTATTATTGGAATTAATCCATAAGAAATTATTTTTTTAGCTAACTTAAATTGTTGTTCTACAACTTTTTTAATGCCATATTCATTATATTCTTTAATTACTGAACGCATTTTTGTTCCAATAATTCCATATTCTTTTGCTTCTTTTAAAATATCATCTAAATTATCAATGTCTTTTAATAATTGAACTCCATCAGATTTTTCTTCTAACCCCAAATCAATTTTTAAAAAAGAAACAACTCCTTTATCACTTAAATATTTAACAGTATTTATACCATTAATTTGGCCTTTCATAGTTTTATTAAATAATATAACACCTAAAATATGCTTGCTATCAAAATATTTATTACTAATTAATCTACTACGCATTTGATGAATAAAATCAAACATTACATCATCATTAATAATATCTTTTTCTAAAAATCCATAATTAACTAATGTTTTTTTGCTACTACCACCACTTTGATCTAATGCAGCAATAAAACCTTTGCCTTTTCTTAATCTTTCAATTAAATCCATGACTACACCACCTATACAGTTAAATCCAAACATATTTTTTTGTTTTTCTCTACTATTAATTCTCTATATTTTACATTACATTTATCAAATAATATTTTTGATGCTTTAAAATTATCTTGATCTTTATATTTATCACTTAAATAAATTACTTCTTTTATACCTGATTGTATTATTGCCTTTGCACATTCATTACAAGGAAATAATGCAACATAAATTTTAGCCCCTTCAAAGTCTCTTTTATGACCTCTAAAATTTAAAATAGCATTAAGTTCAGCATGACAAACATATAAATATTTGGTATTCAAAGCATGACCTTCTCTATCCCAAGGAAAATCTTGATCATCAAATCCATTCGGAGTTCCATTATATCCCATTGATAAAATTCTATTATCACTACTTACAATACAAGCACCAACTTGTGTTGAAGGATCTTTACTTCTTAAAGCAGATAACTTTGCAATTCCCATAAAATATTCATCCCAAGATAAATAATCTTTTCTATGTTTATTAATACTCACTATATCACATCCTACATACATTCTAACAAAATTATTAAATTAAATCTATGTATTTTTCTAAATATTACACTATATCTTCGATTTCTTCTACATACGCATATTTATAATCTTTAAACTTATTTAATCTTTCATAAATTTCTTTTGCATAATTAGATATTTCATTAATCCTAACAATTTTATTGTTACATTTAACTAACGGTATAGTATTTCTTTTTTTTGTATCAAAAGATATATAAAAATTATATAAAGGTTTATTTTTACTATTTTTAATACTTGTAACAATATTAAAATAATTCCATGATTTAAAGTTTTTTGAAAAAATATTACATAAATCAACTTCTTTTTTATTATATAAATCTTCCAACATAATAAGTTTATTATTACATGCAAGCTTTACTATTTCAGAAACATATTTCATAACAAATTTATCCCTATTTCCTTGTAGTTCTTTAGCATAAATAAATACCATGCCAACAAATTTTTCAGCTATTTTAACATCATTAAATCCAATTTCTAATCTACCATCTTCATTTTTTAAAACAATAATATTATCGTAAACTTTCTTTATATCATCTAATGAATGTGTGTGTAACCATATATAACAAGTATGTAAAACACCATCCAACCTATCAGTGCATAATTTTGGTGATTTATTTTCTAAAATGTCATAGTTATCTAAACAATTTAAATCTTCTAATGTAATTTTATCATCTTTTAAATAATCGTATAATTCTTCATCCTTTTTTATAATATCAATAATATTTTTTTCAGAAGATTCTTGATTAAGATAATCCCCAAAAACATAATCAATTGAATGAGCAAAACAAGGTGTTCCTATATCATGAAGTAAAGCTGCAACTGTTTCTTTTTTATTATGGGTAAAGTGCCAAGTCATATTAGCCACTACTAAACTATGATCAAATCTAGTATATAAAAATAACGGTGAATACAATTGCGTATAATCACAACCACAAAATTGAGTTATATGTTTTAAACGCTCTAATGTTTTTGTATTTAAATATTTATCAATAAATTTAGGATAATCTTCATCAATAAATATATTAAGATATTCTTGCATGCTAACATCTCCATTAATATAAATTATTTTACCAAAAATTAAATAAAATTAAAACTCGAAACATGAAGATTAGAGTTTAATTAATTATATAAGATACTCAACAACTTTATACTATTATCGCTTTAGGGTGATTTATCAAATAAAAATAAATTGCAACACAAATAAAGTCCGCTGCCAAGCCTGCATAATTATTACACTCATCTATAATCGAATTATAAGCAATTATGGAAATTTCAAGCAAATTTCCGTCTTTATAATTATTTTCTAAAATTAAATATGCTTTTTTTATTCTTTTAAATCCTGTTATATATTCTTCATGAACATTATTTTCCAATTCTTCTTTTTTTAATTTATAGTAATCAAACAAATTAGCAACTTTATAATTTATGATATTAGGAAACTGTTTTGAAACACTATGTGCTATTTTTCTAAATTTATAATGGTATACTACATCTTTATATGTAGTATGTTTTAATAAATTTTCTACTTCATCTAATACATTGATATCAAATTTATGAGTAATTATTTGCGTGCTAACAATTGGTATTAACAATTCTATAATTCCAAAATTTATTTTTCCACCATTTCTATTATCAAAACTCTTTTTTTGTGCTTTATAAGCTAAATCATATAATAATTTAGGTTGTTTATAATTATTATTTTTTATTCTTTCAGATAATTCATAAAATATTTGTCCAATGTTAACACCAGATATAAGAAAATATTCTAATTTAGATTTTTCTTGCCAATCTTTTTTTCTAGAAGTGCACCCTTCCTTTTCAGGAATTGGCTCTAATACACTTGCTAAAATAATATAATGCATAATATCAAAAGAATTATAACTCATAAAACCCCCTAATTAAAGCACAACATAATTTTAAATATATTAAAACTCGAAACTAAAAGTTCGAGTTTACTATCAATCTGGTGCCCGGGATCGGACTTGAACCGATATGGTATTACTACCAACGGATTTTGAGTCCGCCGCGTCTACCAATTCCGCCACTCGGGCACAAATAGATTATAACATAATATATTAAATTTGCATACTAAAATTAAATAAAATATATATTAATTCTTTGAAGGTATCCCATAAACCAACTTAACTTCATCAAAAAACAAATAATTATGTCTTGGAAAGTAAGTTAATAAACCAAACAAAATATAGCACAAAACTATTAATATCACAGGCATAATATTAATATTTAATTCATCTAAATTAAGTATTTTATAGCCCAAAAATTCTACAAATACATAAGTAATAAACATTAGAGAAATTGAAATAAACATATTTTCTCCGATTAATTTATACAAAGGTATAAATATTAATAAATAAAAGATAACTCCAATAATAGCTTTAATAATAATTTCAACATAAAAATTATTATGTTTAATTTTAAATTTATTCATTAATATTAAATTAATTAAGGAACCAAATATAATTACACCAAATATTATTTTCATGTGTTCCCAAATACTTTCATTAACCGGGAAAAATATAGAAGTGAAAAAACAAGGTAACCAATCATACATAAAATGCCATAAAAAAGATAACAAGAAAAAAATAACTACATTAATTATTTTAATTTTCTTTAAAGTCATATAATCACCTACTAATAATATGACTTATTCATGTAAAATTATCCCAAAATTTATTATAATATCTAAAATTTGTTCCATAGATAATGAAACACCTTTTAAATTTTTTATATCTCCTTTTACACTTAATATTTTCGATGAAAATAAAAAAGTATTAACACAATTAGAATTAACAAACTCTATTTCATCTATATTACAACTATGAAAATCTACGTTGTTTAAATTAGAATTTTTTATTAAAATATAAATTATTTTAGAAATGTTATAAATTATATCTTCAAATTTAACCTTACTAAAACTTACATAAGTAAGACAAGAATCTTCATATTTTATTTTTTTTAATATACATTCATCAAAACTGACCCCAATTAATTTTGAATTTGTATAATTAATATTTTTTAATACTACATTATCAAAGACACAGTTTTCAAATTTACATTTAGAAAAAGTTACATTTAAAAATTGCATATTACTAAAATTAATATTGGAAAAATTACAATTTTTAAAATTAACATTATCTATATTATTAAAATCAACATTTTCACAATTAAAAGAGTAATCAATAATATCTTTTTTATCTTCCAATACTTCTAATAAACTATTCTTCATCAGGTTTCTCTTTATATATTGATGAAAATAATTCCTGTGTTTCACCCTCACTTTTTTTTGTGGAAGGCAATTCTGGTAAATCATTTAACGTTGCAAGTCCAAAATAATCTAAAAATTCACTAGTAGTTCTATAAAGATTAGGTTTACCAGGTAAAGAGCTTTTTCCACTTATTTTAATTAAATCTTTTGCCATTAACTTTCTAATGATATTAATACTAGATATTCCCCTTAATTCATCTATTTCTACTCTAGTAATAGGTTGATTATATGCAATAATTGCCAAAGTTTCTAAAGCAGCTTGACTTAAAGTATTATTATTACTATTAGTAATTAATTTTTGATAGTATTCTTTATGTTCTTGTTTAGTAGTTAATTTAAAATTTTCTCCAATAAAACTTATACGTATTCCTCTATTTTCATTATTGTATTCTTCTCTTAATTGTTTTAATAAATTTTGACTTTCTTTTTTATTAATACACATTATATTAGATATTTCATCTAAAGAAATACCTTCATCTCCCACAACAAACAATAAACCTTCTAATATAGCTAATTTATTCATTATTACACCTTTTCTATTATAATTTCACCAAAATTTTCTTTTTGACTTAAAATTATTTCATTATTTTTACACATATCTAAAATTGATAAAAATGTTACAATTACTACTTCTTTTGACCAATCATCAAACAAATCTGTAAACTTAGCTTTTGAATGATTACTTAAAAACTCACGTATAATATTTTTTCTTTCTTCTACTCCTAATTCTTTTTTTGTAATCCTTGTATTGATAGGTTTTTGATAATCCATTCTTTTTTGTAATTCTATTAATGCATCTTTCAATAATTGAGGTTCTAAATTGCCTTCTAATACCACACAATTATCAACTATTTTTTGTAAATTTTCAGGGCTTTTTGTAAAAAATTCATTTCTTTTTTCTTCAAGCTTTTTAAAAATACCAGTAATACTTTGATATTTTTCATATTCAATTAATTTATTTTTTAAATCTTCCTCACTATTTATATTAAAATCACTATCTTCTTCGTTATCATCATCTAAATTTAAGAGCATTCTACTTTTTAAATGTATTAACTCAGATGCCATAACTAAATATTCACTAGAACCATCCAAATCATTTTTATCTAAACTATTAATAAAAGCTAAATATTTATCAATTATATATTTTGTATCAATTTCATATATATCCATTTTTGATGTTTTAACTAAATGCAAAAGCAGATCCAATGGACCTTCAAAGTCATTAATACATAAATTCATAAATACCCCCTAATTACATTTATAACCATTTGATTCTAATTCAAAATTCATTACCTTTGCATCTGTATCTTTTGAATAATATATTTTATTATTAAACATATCATTACCTACAACATCTAAATTTATAATAGTTTTAAAAGTTAAAATATTATTTGCAACGCTAACACTAGAATTTATTCCATTGATAGAATTATAAGTAGTAGCAAGAGCTTGGAAACTACTATAATAAGTAGAATAATCAGGATCATTAGCACTAACTACAAATTCATCTTCAATTGAATAAACCTTATTATCTTTAAGTAAGTATCTAACTGTTTCATTATCTTTTTCACATATTAAAGTAGCATTACCATCTTGATTTGGAGTAATAACATGACTAGGATAATCATCAACTAAGATTTCTAAAAAAGACAATATACTAACATTTGCATCATCTAATAAGTAACTTACAGTCTTTGTTTCACTTGGGGAAATCATAACATCGTCAATCATTATTCTTTGTAAAAGCATTTTGTTATTATTATATAAATTTAAAAAGTAATGTAATGATGAAAAATCTAGCATTGTATTAGTTTTACTAATAATATCAAAAGTTAATATATTATTTTCTAATTTAAAATTAGTTAAATCAAATTTTTCCATTTCAATTTTTAAAGTATCACTTAAAGTATACTCTATTACATCAACATCTTCATTATCTTCTTCATCAGAGTTATCATCATCAGAATCAGTATCAATTATAATTGCTGTTGGATTTATATAGGCATTAATATAATTAACAATCTCTGGTAAATTTAAAACAACATATATAAATGCAACAAACATTAAAACTAACCAAATTAATCCTCCACGTCTTTTCTTTTTAGTATATAAAACAGTTGGAGTTAATTCTTTATCATTAATTATTACTTTCTTTCGTGCCACTTATTACCATCCCATTTCATTCTATAACTAAATTATACTATATTTAGATTTTCATAACAAGAAAAAAGCTCTAAGAAAAAACTTAATTTATATAGATTTAATTACTTCAATATAATTATTTTTTAACTTTTCTTGAGCTTCACTATCTAATTTTTTATAATAATCGTCTTCATTGCCAATAATATCATCATAAATTTTTACTAGTTTTCCATCACTAACTGAAATAAAAGTTGGAGAATTAAGTCTCTTTACACCAGTATCATATAAATTACCATTTGAATCAGGAACATAATATTCTTCTAATTCTTTCTTTAAAAAATCTATTATATCATAATAAGCATTAGTTCCATCCTTTATCTTTTCGGGTATTAAAGTCCCGGCATATTTATATTCATCTCTCATATCTTTAATATCAACGTAATATATCTTACTAACATTTTCTTCTTTAGCAGCCTCTAATAAAGGTTCTATAGCATTTCTAGTAAAAGCACATGTTGAGTAACCAAAAAAAACAAAAGCATTTTCATTTTCTAAAACATCTAATATTTCTTTACCTGTTTTATAAATCATTGGATTATCTTCATTAATTACAACATCAATTATTTCTTTATCAATATCACTATATTTTAATCCATTATAGCTTTCAAATTCATTTTTAAATTTTAAAGCATCACTTATCTTTTCTTCTTTATGATTTATTATTAAAAATAAACATAACCCCCCAACTAACAAAACACAAAAACAAATAATAATTATATTAATTTTATTTTTCATATAACACCCTAATAAAGAATATCACAAAGAAAAAATATAAGCAACAATTTACTTATATTTTAGTATTCTTTAGAATTATCAAAATCCTTATCCATTAAAAACTCATGAATTATTTCTTCTTCGTTTTCTACACTTACTTCTTCAATTCTATCAACACGTAATTTTTCACTAATTAAAATTGCTTCAACTTTTTTTACAGCCTCTTCCAAAACATCATTAACTACAACATAATTATAATTATTAATTTGATTTATTTCATTATAAGCAACTTTAAATCTGGCAATAATTTGTTCATTATTTTCATCACCACGTAATTTAATGCGCCTTTTAACCTCACTCATTGATGGAGCCATTATAAAAATCAATATCGTTTCTGGATATAACTTTTTAATTTGCATAGCACCTTGAACATCTATTTCTAAAATAACATCTTTTCCTTTGTTAAGTTGTTCTAAAACTTCTTTTTTAGGAGTTCCATAATATGCCCCATATTGAACCTGTGCATATTCTAAGAAATCGCCATTATTGATTTTTTCTTTAAACTCACTTTCACTAACAAAATAATAATCAATACCATTAATTTCCGAATCTCTTTTTGGTCTAGAAGTATAAGAAACAGACAAAGTAATATCGTTATGATTAGATAATAACTTTTTTATAACAGTTCCTTTACCAGCACATGTTGTTCCAGAAATAATTATTAAATCCCCTTGTTTTTTTAATTTTATCATATTTTCCTCGCTTTTGCCTATTATAACAAAAAAGAAAGAAGAATCAAACCTCTTTCAAATAATTTATGGCATTTATCGCAGCATTGGTTCCATCACTTACAGCAGTTGTAAGTTGTCTAACTTCTTTTTTTCTTACATCTCCTGCTACAAATATACCATCTATATTTGTTATGCAATCTTCTGATGCTAAAACATAATTATTTTCATCAACTTTTACCAAATTGTTTAAATAGTTAATTTCTGGGCTTTGACCAATTGCTAAAAACACACCTTCTACATCTAATCTTTTTTCACTTTCATTACTTTTTACTTCTACACCTACTAATTCATCATTATCTAAAATATATTTATTAACTGTAGTATTATATAAAACCTCTACATTACTTAATGATAAAACATTATCAATTACTTTTTTATCGCCTTTTAATTTAGGACCTCTAACAACTAAATATACTTTATTACATAATTTTGATAAATATAAAACACTATTTAAAGCACTATTAGCTCCGCCAACAACACAAACATCTTTATTTTTATAAAAAGATCCATCACAAACTGTGCAAAAAGATATTCCATTACCTATTAATTCTTCTTCATTATCTAAGTTTAAAGTTTTATATTTAGACCCACTTGCTATAATAATACTTTTAGTTTCATAAGTATTTTCATCAGTAATAACTTTTTTTACTTTTCCATTTTCTATCGATAAAACTTCTTCAATATTTATTTCTCCCCCCAAATCAATTACTTGTTCATATAAATTATTAGCAAAATCCATACCGCTTATAGATTTAAATCCTGGATAATTTTCAACTTTAGAAGAGGAGGTAATTTTACCTCCTATAGTTTCCTTTTCTAATATAACAACTTTTTTTTCTTCTCTTAAAGCATATATTGCAGCTGTTAATCCAGCAGGACCAGCTCCAACAATAACAATATCATACATTATTTGTTACTACCTATATATTTTTTTATATTAGAAACATTAGAATATTTATCTATATTTTCACCATTTATTGCTAATAATGTTGGAGCTTGCTTAATACCTAATTTTTTACTTAAATCAGCATTTTCTTCTGCATCAATTATTTCATATTTTAAATTAGCTTTATCTAAAATACTTTTAGCACTTTTACAATTAGGGCAATTCTTTCTTGTAAATAAATATAAACCATCTTTTAAATTATCATTACATTCACAATTATCACATTTGCAATCATCACATTTACAATCATCGCTTTCACATTTTTCATGTTTCAAATGAGATTTACTTAAATCATATACTTTACGATTCTTATATTCTTCAGCCTTACCATCATTCCAATTTTTAACTGGACGATAGTAACCTGTTATTCTACTATAAACTTCTGTTTCTTTATCACAAATTGGACATTTATATACTTCACCATTTATATATCCATGAGTTTGGCAAACTGAATAAGTCGGAGACATAGTATAATATGGTAATTTATAATTTTCAGCAATTTTTCTAACTAAATTAGCAGCTGCCTTCCAATCAGTTAATCTTTCACCTAAAAATGCATGAAATACAGTTCCTGATGTATATAATGTTTGCAATTCATCTTGAATATCTAATGCTGCAAAAATATCATCAGTAAAATCAACTGGTAAATGAGAACTATTTGTGTAATATGGTGTATGATCAGGTTCACTAGCAGTTATAATATCAGGATATTGTGCTTTATCATGTTTAGCAAAACGATAAGTAGTAGATTCTGCTGGTGTTGCTTCTAGATTATACAAATCCCCATATTCTTCTTGATAATCACTAAGTTTTTCTCTCATAAAGTTTAATACATCTTTAGCAAATTTTTGTGTTTTTTCATGAGTTAAATCAGCACGTAACCATTTTGCATTTAATCCTACTTCATTCATACCTATTAAACCAATAGTAGAAAAATGATTATTAAATGAACCTAAATAACGTTTAGTATAAGGATATAAACCTTCATTAAGCAATTTAGTTATAACGTTTCTTTTTATTTTTAATGAACGGGCAGCTATATCCATTAATTTTTCTAGTCTTTCATAAAAGTCTTGTTCATCTTTAGCTAAATAAGCAATTCTTGGTAAATTAATAGTTACAACACCTATAGATCCAGTAGATTCACCACTACCAAAGAAACCACCAGATTTTTTACGAAGTTCCCTTAAATCAAGACGCAAACGACAACACATACTTCTTACATCACTAGGTTCCATATCACTGTTAATATAGTTTGAAAAATAAGGAGTTCCATATTTTGCAGTCATTTCAAATAATAATTTATTATTTTCTGTTTCACTCCAATCAAAATCTCTTGTAATAGAATATGTTGGAATAGGATATTGAAATCCTCTACCATTAGCATCCCCTTCAATCATTATTTCAATAAATGCTTTATTAATCATATTCATTTCTTTTTGACAATCTTTATATTTAAAATCTACTTCTTTTCCTCCAATGATAGCATTTAATTCAGCCAAATCATTTGGAACTGTCCAATCTAAAGTAATATTAGTAAATGGTGCTTGAGTTCCCCACCTACTTGGAGTGTTAACTCCATAAATAAAAGATTGAATACATTGTTTAACTTCATGATAATCTAAATTATCAATCTTAACAAAAGGCGCTAAATAAGTATCAAATGATGAGAATGCTTGAGCACCAGCCCATTCATTTTGCATAATACCTAAAAAATTTACCATTTGATTACATAAAGTAGATAAATGCTTTGCAGGTGCAGAAGTAATTTTGCCTGGAACACCACCTAAGCCTTCTTGAATTAATTGTTTTAAACTCCATCCAGCACAATATCCTGTTAACATAGATAAATCATGTAAATGAATAGCAGCACTTCTATGAGCATTAGCAATTTCTTCATCATAAACTTCACTTAACCAATAATTTGCAGTAATTGCTCCACTATTACTTAAAATTAATCCACCAACTGAATATGTAACAGTTGAATTTTCTTTAACACGCCAATCAGTTACATTAATATAACTATTTACAACATCTTTATAATCCAAAACCGTTGATTTCATATTACGCATTTTTTCATGTAACTTACGATATAAGATATATGATTTTGCAACATCAGAATACCCTGCTTTAGATAAAACTTCTTCAACACAATCTTGAATATCTTCAACAGATATTATATTATCCTTTAATTTTGGTTCAAATTCAGAAGTTACTTTTAATGCTAAAAAATCAATAACATTATCATCATAAGTTCTTTCTACTGAATCAAACGCTTTTTTAATTGCTTCCTTAATTTTTAAAATATCAAACCCTACTATTTTTCCTTCTCTTTTTCTTACTTTATACATTTTAATCCTCCTCCAATACTAAGATAAAGCACGAATTTCCATATTGGGAAAACTACCTTTCAAATTATCATTTATCATCAAAAGCTCATCATGTGAAAACCCATGCAAGCTATGATTAATAACATCTTCACTATCTTCAAAATTTTGTAAATAATATTTACATTTATTTCCAATATATTCACATATTTTTCTTAAATCATCAATTGTATGTAATTCTTTTACTATTGTAGTTCTAAACTCATAATCAATATTACTATTTTTTAAAATATTTATACTTTCTTCAATATTTTTTAATAATACATTTTTACCTACAGTCATTTTATATTTTAAAAATATATTTTTTATATCCATAGCAACATAATCAATTAAATTTTCATCAATTAGTTCTTTTAGAACTTTTGGATTACTACCATTAGTATCAAGTTTAACAAGCAAACCTAAATCTTTTATTTTTTTTATAAAGCACTTAATATCTTTTTGAACTAATGGTTCACCCCCGGTAATAACAACACCATCTAAAATATTTTTTCTTTTATTTAAGTATTCAAATATTTCATCTTCACTAATTTTACCCTTATCACATGGTATTAAACTAGAATTTTGACAAAACGAACAATTAAAATTACAACCCTTAGTAAAAATGGTGCAAGCTACCTTTTTAGGAAAATCTAATAATGTAACTTTTTGTAATCCTTCAATATAAATCACTTTACCACCACCTTTACTACTTTTACCTTTTCTTTTTCTAATTCCTTTATATAATCTTTTATTTTACTTTTATTTCTATCAACATTTAATACTAAATTCAAACTACAAATTTTTTGATATTTTACTATATATTGATATAAAGCTTTATTACTTAAATCATTAAACAAACTACTTAAACTAGAATAAAAATCTTTTTTCAAAATCTCTATATTTCCAACCATAGCTTTATCTAATGCTAATAAATTTTTATTTACTATTTTTGAACTTTCCTCTGCTAAAATAAAATTTAATTTTAAATCAGATTTATATCTATTTGTTTTTTCTTTCATAAACTCAACAATTTTTAAACCAAAATCCAATTTAACAACAGCTTTTTCAGAAACATCAAATAAAGCATCTAAACATTCTACCAAACCAGAAAAATTAATACATAAAACTCCATTTTTTAGAACTTTCCTTACTTTTTGATTACAATCAAGTTTTTTAGAGTCAAACAATATATTATTTTCAAAAATACCATTAAAATTCTCTTTATATAAACTAGATTGAAAATCATATCTTTGTATTAATTCATTTTTAGACAATTCTAATAAATCATCAAGTTCAGCAAAAAAGTCATTTATACTTTCCTTATTATATTTTAATCCTAGCCTAGCCAAGTTAATTGTAATTGATGAATTAAGTATTCTACCTCGAGATGTTTGTAAATCATTATTAACATTTTCATTAATTATAATTTGATTACTAAACGTTTCTAAATAATCATCGTATTCATTATTATCTAAATATAGAATAATAATATTATTTTTATTGTAAACCTCATCTACTATATAATCTAATGAAGTATTTTTTTTCACCTTACAAATAGTAGCAATCTTTTTAAAACTAATTTTATTTAAAATTTCAAAATATTTTTCTTTAAAATACATTGATTCAAAATCATCAATTTCACTTAAACTAATTGATAAAGAAGTATCAATATATTTTAAATAATTACTATTAAAGTTTTTTAACAAAAGTTCAATATTTTTTAACAATTTAGCTTCTATATAATCATTAGTTATTCTATATATATCCCAAAAATAATTTTTTATTTTTTCATTTGGTAAAATTGCATCAAAAGCATCAATATTTATTTTAATAGTATTATTCTCAACTAATACATTTTTTAAATCATTAAAATCAAAGAATTCATATATTCCTAATACTTTAAAAAAACACTTTAAATTATCCAAAAATTTATTATTAAAATCAGAAATCATTACATTTTTATATATTTGATCTAAATTTGAAATAGTTTGTTCGCCATATTGTTCACTTTTAAATCTATTTACTATATTTAATATTTTTAAAGTAATTTCATCAATATCATTTGATTCGATACTACTAAAATCTAAATGAGATGAAGAAGTGGTTTTTAATGCATAAGATTTTAAATCATCTATATAAATCCTTCCCTCTTCATGGGCACGAACATATTTTGATTCTAAAAGATAAGCTTTGGCAAATTCCTGAGAAATGGTCTTTCCAAAATTTAACAACAAATCGTCAGGATTAGCATTTTTAGAATTCTTAGCAGTCAATCCTATTTTTTCAATAGCTTTAACAAACTTATGTTGTTCTTTTACCGAAAAAGCTTCTCTTGAAGCAGCTCTACGCAACCGATATTCATTGAATTTCTTATATACATCATGATATCCGGTTTTTTTAAGCACATTTTCAATAATGTCTTGTATATCTTCAACATTAATGGTTTTTCTATTTTCATAAGATTCAATTATAAATTTTAAAACTTGATTATAAACTCTATTTATTTTTTTTTCATTATTTATTTCGTTTTCATCACTACTATCAAAAGCTTGTTTAATAGCAACAGCTATTTTAACACTATTAAATGATACTCGTTGACCACTACGTTTAACTACTACTAAATTTTCTAAAACTGTGCTATTTTCCATTTCTCTTAACCTCAAATTAATTATAACAAACCGTCATATAATTGCAATGTTTTTTTTTGCCATTTTTTAATATTTTTTTTATTTTTTTATTTTTATCTTTAATTTTTGGCAAAAAAAAACATTTTAAATATATTGTAAATCTATGTAAATATTATACAAATAAATTACATATTTTAACAAATAATAAAATTCAAATAACTTACATAAAATTTTACTTGTCAAAATAAACAATTTATGTTAATATATTAATACAAATTGACATGGCGATGTAGCTCAGTTGGCTAGAGCATCCGGTTCATACCCGGCAGGTCGTGTGTTCGAATCACACCGTCGCTACCAAATTAAAATTTACTAGACATATGTCTAGTTTTTTATTTATAAAAATTTCTATAAAATGTTAAATTTTATTACCTAAATGTAACTTTAATTGATAGACAGTGTTAAAAAAAACAATTATAATGTAAAAAAGGTGATAAAATGAATTTTGGAAAAAAAATATTAGATGCAAGAAAAAAAGCTAATTTATCTCAAGAAGAAATAGCAGAAAAATTAAATATTACAAGACAAACCGTATCAAAATGGGAATCAAATGAAACAGTCCCAAACATTAACCAAGTTAAATTATTAGCAAAAATATATAAAATTTCATTAGAAGAATTATTAAACTATAATAAAATAGATGAAGAAATAGAAAGCATAATAAAAAAAACTAATACAAAAACTCAAGATAAAATAAATTGGACAAAAGTATGGAGTAAAAAATACCCTGTTTTAGAAACATATCAAAATAAAGTAAACATAAAAAAATACGAAAATGATTTAAATAATATATTAACTGAACTACAAACAAAATATAATTATAACCGTTTAGATGCAATGTTAGTATTAAAAGATATTTTAGCACATTCATGGAATAAAAATAATGGTGAGAAAAATGATTAAAGATGAAATTCTTACATTAAATAACATTAATTATATAGATGAAATACTAGATATATTAGATAATTGGCAAAACATTAATAAAACACAAATTAAAAAAGAAATAATAAAAGGAATAACTGAAAATAAAATGCCAATAACAATATTATTAACAAACGAAAAAGAATTAATAGGTTTTTATCAAATTGTAGAACATGATAATGATAATACTATATATACTCCGTGGATTGCTAACTTAATAATTAAAGAACAATATAGAAATAAAGGCTATGGTAAAATATTAATTAACACAATAACTAAATATATGAAAAAATATAATATTTCAAAAATCTATTTACATTCTAGACACAAAAATTTCTATGAAAAGTTTGGATTTAAAATATATAAAAAGCTTAATTTAAATGACAATATAGAAAGAAACATATATTTATTAGAAAAAAATACCCAATAAACATTAGGTATTTTTTTTCCTTATTAAATTTAACAATTCACTATTATGCACTATATTTATTTTAGATGCAGAAGAATTAATAACAAAATTATCACTTTCAATTATCACTCCATCAACATTACCTATTATAGGAAAATCTAAAGCTATTTCTACTTTAGAAGCATCTAAATTCAAATAATTTTGAAACCTATCCTGTTTACCAGATAAGATAGCTTTTACAAAAAATAGCATTTGATATCTTTTTAAAGCTTCTACCATTATCAAGTTAGATCCTTTATTTTCTATACAAGCATTAGGATTAATAGGATAACCATTTTCACAATATTTTCCATTACATACAGTAATAGAACTCATTAAAGGACTATAAAAATTAAATCCATCAACTTTAACCAATGCCGGAAAATTTTTATGTTTAAAAAATGTATAAGCGATACTCCATGCATAAATATGTTCACGTGAAACATCTAATTTTTTGATCTTTTCGGCATTTTCACATATTTCAGCATCAATTCCTAAACTAAAAATATTTAAACAATACAAGTCATTTACTTTCATGACATTACAAATAGTAGATTCATTACCACTTTCATTTAAAAATCTAAATAGGTCATTACTAGCCCCATTAGGAACAATACCTAAAAAAGCACTACCACCTACAATACCATTTAAAACAGCATTAACTGTCCCATCACCGCCTACTGCATAAATAATAGCATTTTCATTTTTAAAAGTTGAAGCTAATTTTATAGTTTTTTCTCTACTATCAACACATCGAATATTATAATTTACTTTTAATGACCTACAAATTTCAATAATTCTTTCTATTAAATTAAGTGTTTCTAAAGGATAAGAAGTAGTATTTACAATAAAAATATGCTTCATATTACTTCTCCATCCAAGCTAAAACTTTTAGCATCAGTTATTTTAACATTTACTATTTTACCTATTAAATCTTCACTACCTACTATATTAACTAATTTCATAGTATCAGTATAACCACAAACTTTATTATCGCCTCTATCACTTTTTTCTGTTATTAATACCGCTACGTCTTTATTTAAATATTTTTGATTACTTTCTAACGAATATTTATTAACTAATTCGTTTAACTTGTGTAATCTTTTTTCCTTTTCTTCCAAAGAAACCTTATCTTCCATTAAAGCAGCAACAGTTCCTACTCTTTTAGAAAATATAAAAGTATAAGCACCATCAAACTTACAATAATTAACAATATCTAAAGTTTTTTGAAAGTCTTCTTCAGTTTCGTTAGGAAATCCTACAATAATATCAGTTGTAATACTTACATTTGGCACTTTATTTTTTATACTATCAAATAATTTTTTATATTCAGAAATAGTATATCTTCTATTCATTTTTTTAAGTATCTCATCACTACCAGATTGAATTGGCAAATGAATATACGGCATAATGTTTTCATATTTAGCTATTACATCAATCATTTTATCAGTAAAATTCCAAGGATGACTAGTTACAAACCTTATTCTAGGAATTCCAATTTTTGCAGTTTCTTCTAAAAGTGTAGCAAAATCATAACCTAAATTTAAATCTTTCCCATAAGCATTAACATTCTGACCTAATAAAGTAATTTCTAAATAACCTTTTTCCTTTAATTCTTTTACTTCTTTTAAAATTTCTTCAATTTTTCTACTACGTTCTCTACCCCTAGTAAATGGAACTATACAATAAGTGCAAAATTTATCACATCCAAGTTGTATATTAATCCAAGCCGAAATTTTTGAATCTCTACTATATTTTACATTTTCAAAAACTTTATCACTATTTGAATATACATCAACTTCTTGTTTACCACTGCATTGTAAAATTTTATCTGGTAATTCTGATAAATTATGAGTTCCAATAACAATATCTATATACTTATGATTTTTTATTATTTCTTCAACTTCACTAGGTTGTTGAACTAAACAACCGCATACACAAATTATTAAATCCTTTTTTGTCTTTTTTAAATGTTTACAACGACCTAAATAACCAAATACTTTATCTTTAGCATTTTCTCTAATAGCACATGTATTTAAAACAACTATATCAGCATCTTCTAAAACATCAACACTATTAAAACCTAATTGTTCTAAATAATATTTAATTTCTTCTGAATCATGAACATTCATTTGACAACCATAAGTTCTCAAAAAATATTTTTTTCCTTTAAAAACAGGCTTTAAGTTTAAATCTAAATCAATATATTTAATATCTACTTTTTCTCTATTCTTAGCAATACATAAATCCGGCTTATTCATGAATTTGCCTCCCTTAAAAACTTATTTTATCACACTAACCAAAATTATGAAAGCGGAATTTGGATAAGTGTGAAATAAAGTTAAGTAGAAAGGTTTATATAGAATGGATTTACCATTTAGGATAGAAAAAAGTATAAGTATTGTAATAAATTTTAATATTTTTAATAACCAAAACCCGCTTTCTACATTCATTTTACACATATCTATTTTAATTGCAAGCAAATCGACAAAACTAGTCAAAACTTTTAAAAAAGCTTTAACCAATATTGATTAAAGCTTTAAAATTATTTATTTTTTGGTATTAATTTTTCAATATTTCCCATATAAGGTTGTAATACTTTTGGAATTAAAACACTACCATCTTCTTGATAATTATTTTCAAGTAATGCAATTATTGCTCTACTTGATGCTAAAACAGTATTATTTAAAGTATTAACAAAATATGTTCCATTTTCACCCTTAGTTCTAATTCCTAAACGTCTAGCTTGAGCATCTCCAAGTAAAGAACAAGAACCAACTTCAAAATACTTTTGTTGTCTAGGGCTCCATGCTTCAACATCACAAGATTTAACTTTTAAATCAGCTAAATCTCCGCTACAACATTCTAATGTTCTAACAGGAATATCTAAACTTCTAAATAGTTCTACTGTCCATTTCCACATTTTATTATACCAATCCATTGCTTCTTCTTTTCTACATAAAACAATCATTTCTTGTTTTTCAAATTGATGAACACGATATATTCCTCTTTCTTCAATACCGTGAGCACCAACTTCCTTTCTAAAACAAGGAGAATAAGAAGTCATCGTAATTGGTAAACTATCTTCTTTTATAATTTGATCTTTAAAACGTCCAATCATAGAATGTTCACTAGTTCCAATTAAATATAAATCTTCACCTTCGATTTTATACATCATTGCATCCATTTCAGAAAAAGACATAACTCCATTAACAACATCACTTCTTATCATAAATGGTGGAATACAATAAACAAAACCTTTATTTATCATAAAATCTCTAGCATAAGAAAGTAACGCACTATGTAATCGAGCAATATCTCCAATTAAATAATAAAAACCATTACCACTAGTTCTACCTGCACTTTCCTTATCCCAACCATTAAAACTTTCCATTATATCAGCATGATATGGTATTTCATAATCTGGAACAAAAGGTTCTCCAAATTTTTCATTTTCTACATTTTCAGAGTCATCTTTTCCAATTGGAACACTATCATCAATAATATTTGGAATAACCATCATTCTACTTTTAATTTCATGTTCTAAATTTTCTTCACTTATTTCTAATGTATCAATTTCTTCATTAATACTGACAACTTCTTTTTTTACTTTTTCTGCTTCATCTTTTTTTCCATTACGCATTAATTCGCCAATTTGACTACTTAAACTATTTCTTTTAGCACGCAAACTATCAATTTTTTGTTTATATTCACGATAAGTTTTATCATATCCATAAACCTCATCAACTAATCCTACTTTTTCTTCTTGAAATTTTTTCCTAATATTTTCTTTTACTAACTCACTATTTTCTCTAATTAAATTAATATCTATCATTTTACTACTCCTAACTAAATAACTTATTTTTTATATTTGTTTCTAATATTTTATTTATTTCTTCATCACTATATTTTGTTTTTAAAAGCTTAATTAAATCTTTCTTTAAATGTTCATAAGGAAAAATTATTTTTTCAATTGGATTATTAAAAAGAACATTATCATAACTCATATCATCAGTAGAAATACCTACTCCATCAATACCTAACACTTGAATAACTGTATCAATATGTTTTAAATACTTTTGTTTTAAAATTTCTATATCTTCATCATCCTTAGTTAAGAAAAATGAATAACTTACTAATCCAATAACAGGATTAAATTTTTTTATTGCTTCAATTTGCTTAACAGTAATATTTCTAGGATGATTGTATAAATCATATACATTGGAGTGACTCACAATAACTTTTGGATTTAAGCCTTGATTTTTAGCATCATTTAATAATGAAACTGTATCATAATATGTTTCTTTATTCATATGAGATAAATCAATACATATTCCAAGATCAATTGCTTTTTTAATAAATATTTTTCCTTCATTTGTTAATCCCCCTTTAAAAAAGGTTCCTCCACCATATTTATTTTTATTATTCCAAACTAACAAAATACTTGATAAACCAAGATTTTTTAATTTTTCAAGTTCATTAATATCTTTAATATAGTCACATCCCTCAATACTAAATAAAGCTTTTAAATTCGGGAAAAATTTTTTAAACAAACTCGTAGATATTTTAAACATTTCAACTACATCAATCTTTTTGCCAAGCATTTCATCTTTCATTTCTTCTTCACTCATAAAATAAAGATTAGCTATAACTCCATTAACATTATTGTCATTAAAATTTTTTCTTAATGTTTCTATATATCTAAAATCATCACGTAAATAACAATAATATAAAATGGATAATAAATCATAATGCATATCAATCATTTAACCATCTCCCTATAAAAATAAAAAGGGATTGCTACCAAGGAGTGCTTAATGCACGGTGCCATCCCTTATTTTACTTTATTAATATAACGGTTATAAACCGAGGTATAATACCTAACTCAAAAGGTAGATTCATTACACTTACATTATTAGTTTCCATCAGCCACTAACTTTCTATAAATTAAGTTATAATTACTAATCCTTTATCTTCGTTGATATCAATAATATAGCACAAAAAAGCTTATTTATGCAATAAATTTTAATATAAAACAATTTTTTATATAATTAACTAAACTATATATTTTTATTAATCTATTATTAATTTAAGATATTCTATAAAGAAGTGAATAAAAAAAGAGGTTGGTGTGCAAAACTTGAAGGAGGAATAACTAATATAACCCTTGATACATTTTTAAAATTAGCAGAAATAAATGAAATTGATGTAATAATAAAAGAAAAAGAAAAAAGATAGTAGACCTATCTTTCCAAAATTTTTTTAATCGCATCATATGGAAGCCAAGCACAAGTTTTTCGACTTGTGTTTTTTGTATCTTCATAAACAACAGCTTCTTTTAATAAAGATGCATCATAAATCTCGTTATTTAGCATTGATTCAAAATTATTAACATATTTTTTTGCTTCTTCCACACTTTTACCAATTAAATTACAACTCATAACTGAAGCAGAAGAAATACTTATAGCACACGCTTCTCCATTAAAAGCAATGTCCTCAATAACATTATCTTTTATTTTTACATATATATCTAAATTATCAATACAAGAAGTATTTCTAGTATTTTCTTTTATATACTTAAAATCATTTATATTTTTTCTATTACGAGGATTACTATAATGATCTAGTATAATTTCTCTTTTATCCAATTAAATCATCTCTTCCATAATTTTATCTTTATTTTTAATTAATTCAACAAATTCATCTATTTCTGATTCAGTATTATAAAAATATAAGCTTACACGTAAAGAATTATTAACCCCAGTAGCATTTTTTAATATCTTTGCACAATGATTACCTGCACGGACACATATATTATATTTATTTAAAAAATAGGCAACATCTTGTGAAAATATATTATCGATATTAAATGCTACTATGCCACTATCAGCTTCTAAATTTATTATATCTACATGAGAAATTTTTACTAATTTATCAACTAAATATTCTCTTAAATGTCTTTCTCTTTCTTGGATATTATCCATTCCAATTTTTTGTAAATATCTTATTGCTTCCCCTAAACCTATAACACCAGCTATATTTGGAGTTCCAGCTTCTAATCTAGTAGGTAAATCTTTTAAATAAACTTCATTTGGATTATCGAAAGAATCGTTCATACCCCCACCAAGATTAATGGGTTCTAAATTTTCTAAAAGTTCTTTTTTTCCATATAAAACACCAACCCCAGTTGGTCCCAACATTTTATGAGCAGAAAAAGCTAAAAAATCCACATCTAAATCTTGAACATCTACTTTCATATGAGGAACACTTTGAGCGCCATCAACAACTACAAAAATATTATTTTCATGAGCAAGTTTTGTTATTTCTTTAATTGGTCGAACGTCCCCTACAACATTTGTAATTTGTGCTAAAGCTATTATTTTAGTTTTTGAAGTAATACTTTTTTTTACATTATCTAAAGTTACATGCAAATTATCATCTAAAGGGATAAAATTAACAACACAACCATAATCAGTAACTAATTTAAACCAAGGTAATACATTTGAAGCATGCTCACTGGTAGTTATTAAAATTTCATCACCAGGTTCAGCAATAAATGAAAAAAATCCATTAGCAATCATATTTAAAGATTCAGTAGCTCCACTTGTAAAAATTACTTCCTCCTTAGATTTAGCATTAATAAAATCAACTACTAAATCACGAGCATTTTCATATTCTACATCAACTTTATATGATATATCATAATCTCCCCGATGAGCATTAGCACTATAATTTTCATAATAATCTGTCATTTTATCAATAACACATTGAGGTTTCAAACTAGTAGCACCATTATCAAAATATATAATATCTTTTTTTAACATTGGAAAATCTTCTCTATTCATATATATCACCACCTTCAATATTAGAAATTCACTATTAATTTATTCTGATTATAAAATTACAATTATAGCAAAGGCCTTGTCCAACATAAAATTTTTATTATTTTACCACAATTTTTTAATTTTTACAAAATATGTTGACTTAGAATAAATTTTTATATATAATCAACTTGTAAAGCAATATCCATTTTCATATTTTTACTAAAAGTATTTATTTACTTTTGATATTGCTTTACACAAAAGCACAAGAACTAATCTTGTGCTTTTTTATCTTGTAAACGATATTTGACATTAGTAGAAATGATACTATAAATAATAGAACATATAGGAACACTTAAAAGCATACCTAAAATACCATTTAAACTAGCACCAACAGTAACAGCAACTAATACCCAAATTGCAGGAAGACCTACATATTTACCTACAACTTTTGGATAAATTAAATTGCCTTCTAATTGTTGTAAAACTAAAATAAATAAAACAAAAATTATAGCTTGTAAAGGATTTACCATTAAAATTAAAAATGCTCCGATAATTGTTCCAATAAATGCCCCAAATACTGGAATTAAAGCTGTAAATCCTACTAATACTGATATAGTAGTAGCATAAGGCAATCTTAAAATAATCATACCTAAAAAGCATAGTATTCCAATAATTATCGCTTCAATACATTGCCCACCTACAAAATGAGAAAAAACTTCATTAGACAACCTAGCAATGTCTTTTATTTTTAAAACCATTTTTTTAGGTAAATATGCATCCATTATTTTTTTTGTTTGTTCAGTAATTTGTTCTTTTTGCGCTAAAAAATAGATAGCAAAAACAAAACCAATTAAAGTATTAATAAAACCAGTAACAACATTTGATGCAATACCCAAAGTAGTTTCTAATACTTGATTACTATTATCTTTAATATAATTACTAGCACTATCTCCTAGATTTTTTAATATTTCTATTATTTCATTAATAATGTTAGAATCAATACCCATTCTATCTAAAACAAGTCTTAAATTTTCATTATATAAAGGTATATTGTCCGCAAAAATTGCAATAGTCTTTTGTAAATTGGGAATTATTAAAAATAATAAAAACACAATAAATCCAATAACGATTGTTAATGCAATCAATATACTAACTATTCTTTTGGTAGCAATACTAGTATTCCATTTTTTTAACCATTTTTTTTCAATAACATTTATTAAAACATTTAAAACAAAAGCAATGGCTATACCAACAATAAAGGGCATAAAAACATTAATAATATATCCAACAATATTAATTATATCTTTAATATATATGCCAACAAAAACTAAAACTATTGTCCATAAAATTAAATATTTAGCTTGCTTAACACTAATATTTTTCATTTTTTCCTCCTTAATTCATTAAACTTTCTAAAAAAGCAGAAACATTATCTATTTCATATACTGCAAATTGAGATACACCTCGATAATTTTTAACAATTAATAATTGATTTACATTAAAATCTTTAAAAGTCAAGGTATAAATTTCATCTTCTATTGCACAAATTACTTCAATACTAGTTTGACTTTCATAATTATCATCAATAACAGGATTATTAATTCTTGTAGATTCATATACTTTTAATATTAAATCATTCATTTTATTAGATTCAATATCACCTTTTACATATTTACTTATTGTATTATATTCATACACCCACATATCGCTTAATATATAATCATCACTACAATAATTATCATAAGCATATTTTATATTAATAGTTCTATAATAATCATTATCTAAAATATTATAATTTAAAATTGTTATATCATTACTTTCATCATAATAATATTTTCCATAACAAAATTCTAAATCATTTAAATAATCTTCTTTATATTTTTCTAAATATTTAGCATTCAAAGGAGATATAAAATTAGCATTTAAATCTGAGCTTAATTTAGTAAAATACATAAATCTACTAATTGGAATGCCTTCCCCTTTCATATCTACTTCGCTATAAGCTTCATAAATAAAAGTTTTATTTATTAAAATCACAAATGCCACTGCCATAAAAACAAAAATAAAGGCAATTTTAATTAAATTAAATATCAATTTCATTTTATTCCTCAATTAAAGATAAATTTACTCTACCTTTTTCTTTTTCGATTCCACAAATATTAACTTTTATAATATCCCCAACTTTTAATATTTCACTTGGATGTTTTACAAAATTTTTGCTCATTTTAGAAATATGTATTAAAGCATCATCATGCAAGCCAATATCAACAAAAGCCCCAAAAGCAGTAACGTTTCTAACTGTTCCTTCTAAAGACATACCTAATTCTAAATCATCAATAGTTAAAATGTCACTTCTTAACTCCATTTGCTTAATTTCATCACGTGGATCAATTACACCATTAACCAAATTGTTTTTAAACATTTCCCATTTTTCACTAGATAAATTATAATTTTCTAAAATACTTTTACTATTTAAATTATCAAGCATATTTTTCATATTATCTGTTCCAACTAAATTAACATCTATATTATTATCACTTAGTATTTTATTAACAATGTTATAATCTTCGGGATGAATATTAGTTTTATCTAAAGGATTATCACCATTAAATATTCTAAGAAACCCAGCAGATTGTTCAAATGCCTTATCATTTCCTTCAACACTTTTTAATTCTTCCCTAGATTTAATAATTCCTTTTTTCCTACGATAATCAAGAATCTTTTTAATAATACTTTTGTTTAACCCAGAAATATAACTTAAAATACTTTCACTAGCATTATTTAAATTGACACCGACTTTATTTACTACTTTACTAACAACAAAACCTAATTCTTCATCAAGTTCTTTTTGTTTTAAATCATGTTGATATAAACCTACACCAATACTTTTAGGATCTATTTTAACCAACTCTGATAATGCATCTTGTAATCTTCTTCCTATACTTACCGCACTTCTTTGTTCAACAGAATAATCAGGAAATTCTTTTTTTGCCAAAGGTGAAGCAGAATACACACTAGCTCCAGCTTCACTAACAATTATATATTTAACATCTAAATTATATTTTTTAATCAAATTAGCAACAAAAGCTTCACTTTCTCGAGATGCAGTTCCATTACCAATAGCAATAATTTTTACATTATGTTTTTGAATTAAAGCAAGCATAATTTTTTCAGCCATATCTACTTCTTTTTTAGGTTCATGAGGATAAATTACTCCAATTTCTAACACATCCCCACTACTTGATAAAACCGCAAGCTTACATCCAGTTCTAAACGCTGGATCAAATCCCATTACCACTTGACCTTTAATCGGAGGAGTTAATAATAAATTTTCTAAATTATTTCCAAACTCTTTTATACCGAATTCACTAGCATTATCAAATAATTCTGCTTTAATATCACGTTCTAAACTAGGTTCTAAAAGTCTTTTCCATGCATCATTAATAAATTCTTGCATATCAGCTATTAATGGACTCTTTTTATTCCCTATTACTTCATTATTTAGATATTCTATCACTTTTTTACTATCAACACTTAAACTATATGTAATAACTTTTTCTTTTTCTGCTCTTGACAATGCTAATACTTGATGAGGTTTAATATGAGTTATTTTTTGTTCAAAATCATAATATATTTCATATATTTTATTTTCATCAACAGCATTCTTTTTTAATTTTCCTTTAACTAAACCATTATACCAATAATAATTTCTAATATATTTTCTATATTTTGGTTTATCACTTATCCAATCAGCAATAATATAACCAGCATTAGTAATAGCATCATCAATAGTTTTTACCTGTTCATTTAAAAAATCTTTTGCTATTTCATCACGGCTTTTACTGGGTAAAGTCATAATAATTTTAGCTAATGGTTCAAGACCTAATTTAATTGCTTCTGTTCCTTTAGTTTTTCTCTTTTCCTTATATGGAGTATAAATATCTTCAACTTCACTTAACTTTTCTGCATCATCTATAGCTTTAATTATTTCAGGAGTAAGCATTCCTTTTTCATCAATTAATCTTTTTACATCATCTTTACGAGTTTTAAGATTAACAGCATAATTATATTCTGTTTCAATTAATCTTAATTCTTCTTCGTTTAAGTTACCAGTAAGCTCTTTTCTATATCTAGCAATAAAAGGAATAGTTGCTCCTTCATTTAATAAATTAATTACATTTTTAATTTGATACTCTTTTAAATTTATTTTTTTACTAACTTTATTAATTACTTCTTCGTTCATTTTTAACCTCTATTTAATTATAAGAGATTTTCCCACTTAAAACAAGTATTATAAAAAGTAACCTTATAGTTACTTTCTAGTTTTTAAATCATCCAATAAATTTTTAAAAAAATTATAATTTATACTAAAAACATTTATATAATATCTTTTTATATTTGGTGGTATTTCACAATTTATTTGCCCTTCAATTAACTTAAAAATTTTATTAATATTTTCTTCTCCTATAACCCATAAATAATTAGGCAAAATATCACTAAATTCACTACTACTTACACTCAAAAATTCTTGAATCATTTTATCATTTTCTGATATGCTATTACCCTCCAAAGATAAACCATAATATACAAATTCAGGATCATCTTCTAAACTTCTTGAGTTATCAAAAATTGGTTGTAAATCAACATCTCCATTTTCATATATTACTACACCCCAATTTTCTTCATGGCGATCTTCCTGACCTGTAACTAAGTCAAATATAAATAATTTCACAATTTTCATCATTAATTTTGCTACTATTTCTTGCATATTTGGATAATCTTTAAAGTAAACTTCTAAACAATGCCAAATACCTCTTAAATTATTATATTTATATGCATCAACCATTTTATCAACAGAATTAATTATCTCTTCTCCACTAATATATTTTGCATTTTTTACTTTATAATCTTTTGATAAATTACCAGTAAAACCACCAATCATAGCTAAATCATAAAATACAGAATCAAGCCCCATATCTTTTGCAATATAATAACAAATTAATTCATTTAAAGGATTAGATAACGAATCAAATTTAAAATAATAAGTTAATCCATTATATTCAAAACTAAATACAAATTGGTCAATAGAATTTTCAAAAATATCACTTTGTCCGGAATAAAAATTTACCTTTTTAACGCTTGAATCATTTTCTTTTAAATAAGCTATAACTTCATCATGTTTACTGCAAAACTTCACAACTTTAACACTTGAATTATTTTCTTTTAAATAAGCTAAAAATTCATCAATATCATCGCTTTTCTTTACATTTAAAATACTTGTTAAATCTAAATATCCATTTATTCTTTCCATAATTATACCTCTAACATATACTATTTATAATATTTTATCTTAAATTTAGTTCCTTTATCAAGTTTAGAACTAACAATAATTTTTCCATTATCTTTTAAAATAATTTCTTTTGCTAAAGCTAAACCTATACCAAAATTATTATTAGAACTATTTTTTCCTTTATAAAATCTTTCAAATATATGATTTACTTCACTAGGGGCTATACCCAATCCTTCATCAATAATTTCAATCTGTGTATAGAAATTATTTTCCTTAAATTCAATATAAATATTTTTATTATCAGGAATATAATCAATACAATTTTTAATTATATTGGATAATGCTTCAAACTCCCATTGATAATCTCCAATAAAAGAAACATTATTTTTACCATTTACATGAATATTAATATTTTTTAAATCAATTAAAGGATCAACATATTTTAAAACTTCAAAAATAATATTTTTAACATTAATATTTTCTTTTTTAAAAACAACTACATTTGCATCAAATTTAGATAGTTTTAATAATTGAATAATTAAATAATTTATATTTTTAACTTGAAATTTTATATCTTCTAAAAATTCTTTTTGAATTTCAGGAGAAACATTATTATCACATAAATTATCTACCAGCAAAGATATAGAAGTTAAAGGAGTTTTTAATTGATGAGAAATATTAGTTAAAGAATCCTTAACACTTAATTTATCTTTTAATTCATTTTCTGCTTTTTCTTTTAACATAACAGTTGTAGTGTATATTTCATTTTTCAAAATACTATACATATTTTCTTTATTATTAGTTAATTTTAAATCATAATTTCCTTTGTTGATATCTTTAATATATTCGACAATTTCATTTAGTTCTTTTTTTTCTTTTTTTCTATTAAATAGTATTACTATAAAAAATATTAAAGAAATTACAATAATAAATATTGAATTTAAATATAAAGAATGTATAAAACTATTTTTAAAAGAATACAATACACTAATATCACTTTTACTAAATCCATAATTATTTAATAATGTATCTTCATATTCACTCAGGTTAATTAATTTTATAATTTTACTTTCATCATAATCAGGATAATCTTTTTTTATTTCATAAATAACAGTATTAACAAAACCATTAACCAAATTACTATATTTAACATAATCAAAATAAGTAATAATAACAACTGAAATTAGTAATACAATATAATTAATAATAATTATCTTTTTCATTTATCCACCCTATAACCAATACCTTTTATTGTTTTAATAATTGAATCATTATTTAATTTTTCTCTAATTCTTTTTATATAAACACTTAAAGTATTATCATTAACTATTTTACCGGTAATATCCCAAATTTTATCAATTAATATATCTCTTGTAATAACCCTATTAAAATTTTGAAATAATAAAACTAATATTTTATATTCTAAGCTTGTAAAATATACTTCCTTATTATTAACAAAAACCTGACCAGAATCCAAATTTATAACTATATTATCTTTCTGAATAATATTTTTTTCTTCTTTTTTTCTTATAATTTTATTTATTCTTGATACTAACTCTTTAGCTCTAAAAGGCTTAATAATATATTCATCAACACCTGAATCAATAGCATCAACAACAATATCTTCATCATCTTTTGCAGTTAATATAATTGTGTGTTTATTTTTTAAATGTTTTTTATAAAATACCAATCCATCTCCATCAGGTAACATCAAATCCAAAATAACTACATCAATATCACTAGATAAATAATTTAAAGAATCATTCAAATTGTATGATACTTGAACATCAAAATCATTTTGTTTAAGTAAATAAACTATAGCCTTAACAATCATATAATTATCTTCTATTAATAATATTTTATTCATAACACATCCCCTTAAATTATAACAAAAAATCATCCAAAGATGATTTTTAAATGTTATCATTTCTTATTGTTTCAATAATATTTTGCTTATCAATTTTTTTAACAGATACATACATTATTACAAATATAATTAAAAAAACTACGATAATTGAAATAATTATTGATTGTATTGGAAACATAAAACCTAAGTCATTTCCTACTTGAAATGCTTTATAAATTGCATATGAACCTAAAATGCCTAAAGGTATGCCTATAATTAAGGATTTTGTTCCATAGAATATGCTTTCTAAACGAATTAAACGATTAAACTCGCGCTTTGTCATACCAATAGATTTTAACATTGCAAATTCTTTACTTCTTAAATTCATATTAGTAGTTATTGTATTAAATATATTAGTTATACCTATTAAACTAATAACAATTATAAAACCATATAAGAAGATTGCTACAAGTAGTAATATAGATTTTTGAGCATTTACTTCTTGTTCAACATTAAATAAATAATAATCATAATCGATATTTTTTAAGTAGTCATTAATATCACTTTCTAACTTAGTAGCATTACTACTATTTATATAAAGTCCATCATAATCATAATCTAATTTATCCATTAAAGAATCAGGTATAATTAAATATCCGCTAGAATTATAATTACTTTCTAATCCCATTGGCCTTATATCAGTTCTATTTGCAATTTTAATTTGATAATTATTACCATTTTCAAATTTACCAGTTACAACATCTCCCAAAGATAAATTATAGATGTTAAAATGTTCATACCGATCATTTCTATAATAAATAAAATCATCAATTAATATACCACAATCTTTATAATCATCAATATTACCATCGATAGCTTCAACATATCTTTTATATTCGGCATTTCCTAAAGCAACAATTTGCAAGTATGATTTTGCATCATCTGTATAATTTTCTTTTTCTTCACCATAATAATTAAAAAATCCTTTATCAGTCATATATTTTTTCATATCAACTTCTAATAAAATATTACGATGTAGCGAATACTTGTCGATTGTGCCAAGTGATAAAATATTGTCATATGCTGCTTTAATTTCATCATTAGAAATTTTATCTGCCTCAGTTGCTTTAGGATAAATAGATAATTGTATGTTATATTTAATATCTTTATAATATTGGCCTGCTAGACCAAAACCATAATTTAAAAGTGATGATAAAGATATAAAAACAGAAACACTAACTACTAATGATATTACAGTAGTTCTATATTTTTTACGACTCCGTTTTAAATTTTTATAAGCAATTTCACCACCAACACCAAAAAACTTACTAATTATTTTAGGAGTTTTTAATTTTTTAGCATTAATTTTTATTTCATTATTATTTCTAATTGCCTCAATTGGAGAAATTTTACTAGATTTACGAGCAGCACTAATAACAGATAAGTAAATAGTTATTACTCCTAATAATATACTTAAACAAATTGGTAAAATAGGAATACTAAAAATAAATTTTGTATCATTAACGAATTCTGGTATTAAAAGATTAACAATATTACATAAAACAAAATCCGCAAATATTCCAGATAATATACCAATAGGAATACCTATTAATCCAAGAATAAATCCTTCATACAAAACATTTTTCTTAATTTGTTTACTTGTAGCCCCAACACTTGCAAGCATACCATATTGTTTAGTTTTTTCAGTTATAGATATATTAAAACTATTTCGAATTACAAAAACACTAGTTAAAATAATTATACCTACCACAACACTAGCAACAGTATATATCATATCTTGATTAGAATCACTTAAACCCACTCCTTGCCAACGGAGTAAGTCACTATTTAAATTATAACTATAGTCCTTTAATTCACTACTATTTATTAAATTATTTAAAAAATCTTTATAATATCCAGGCTCTTTAAATAATAATGAAACATCATATGTATCACTAGTTAATGTATCAGCATATGTAATTACAGTATAACCAGGTGCATTGTATGGTTCAAAATTATAATCTAACCTTTCCATGATACCTACTACAGTATATTCTTTAGAATACTTATACTCTAATTTTTCATTACATTCATCAACCTCATTATATCCTTCTTCGTAAACAAAAGTTGGATTTTTTTGATTTAATTTAGAACCATCACTACATATACGATTACTAATATCTAAAGTAATTCTATCACCAATATTTATTTCAACTTCTGCATTATCTATAACACTTTTAGAAATAATTATTTCAGAAGAATTTTGAGGTAACCTACCATCTTTTACATTTATCGGAGCATTTTTAAAAGCTTCTTTTGTATAACCTAAAACATATAAATATGGTTTATAAGGATTTTGACTTTCACTCAAAGGAGCATACCCCAAATTTTCTATTAAATACATAAGCTCAACATGACGATTATTTTCAAAATATTTTAAATCTTTTTTTAAAACTGATTCTACTGTTATATGTCTATTTCCAGAATTTTCTTTAGCATTTTCAATTAATGTAGCTTGCAAACTACTAACCATACCAGCAACAGCACAAATTAATGCAGTAGATAATATAATACCAATTATTGTTACAATTGTTCTTTTTTTATTTAATTTTAAATTTTTTAAAGTAAGTTTATTTAATATATTCATATTATTACTTCCGAACATCACTTATAATTTTACCATCTTCTATGGTAATTATTCTATTTGCTTCATTTGCAATTTCTAAATCATGAGTAATAACAATAATTGTTTGATTATATTTTTGATTAGACTTTTTAAGCAAAGATATTATTTCATCACTAGCTTTTGAATCTAAATTACCAGTTGGTTCATCCGCTAAAACTAAAGCAGGATTATTTATTATAGCTCTTCCAATAGACACTCTTTGTTGCTGACCCCCAGATAGTTCATTAGGTAAATGATTTTTTCTATTTTCTAAACTTAAAGTTTTTAACAAATCATTTAAATGATTTTCATCAACGTTTTTATTATCTAATTTACATGGTAAAGTAATATTTTCTACAACATTTAAAATAGGTATTAAATTATAAAACTGATAAATTAAACCTACTTGTCTTCTTCTAAATATTGCAAGAGCATCATTATTCATAGCATAAATATCAACACCATCTATAAATACTTTTCCACTAGTTGGTCGATCAACACCACCTATTAAATGTAATAAAGTAGATTTACCAGAACCAGATGCTCCAACTATTGCAACAAATTCACCCTTAGAAACGCTAAAAGAAATATTATCAACAGCATTTATTTTAGTTTCCCCTTTTCCATAAACTTTGGATAATTTTTCTACTTTTAAAATTTCCATATAATCATTCCTTTCAAAATAATTATATTTTTTTAAAGTGACTATTAAATGACTTTTTATAAAATACTTTCTTGATTATTATATCCAATATTTTCAATAACCTTAATTAAACGATTATATTCATTGGTTAACGAATCATTATCAAATATAATATAATTTCCATCATAAATCCAATGACTATTATTATCACTTAAAAAGGAATAATAATTAATAAAGCCATCAATTACATCAATTACATATTTTAAATCATTATCAATATCTTGTTGATAATCACTTAACCCAGTCATAATATTTTTATAATAATCTATATAATATGAATCTAGTTTATATTCTTTTATTCTATTATTAATATTATCTTCATCAAACAACAGATAAAAACTATCCTTAAAATTTTGAGTTTTTAATTTTACATTTTCTAAATAATTTATATTATCGTTAATATATTTATAATTTTCATCAAAATATTCAAAATTTATTATTTTTAAAAATTTATCATCATTATAAGTTTTATCAAAATCTCTTAAAACATCAATAACTTCTTTTAAATAATTCTTTACTACTTCTTCAACAATTTTATAATCTCCATTACTAACAGTTTCATTTAATTTGATATCAATTAAATCATTATGAATATCACTATTAGTAAGTAAATTATCTATTTCATCAAACTCATTAGATAATTTTTTTTCACTCAAACTATCTTGATAAATATAATAAATTACCAAAGACACGAAACCTATAACTATTGCGATAACAGCACCAATTAATATTTTTTTTAAAGTTTTCATTTCATCACCTAATTAATTATACCAAATAATACCAGCTTATAAAACAAATAATTGATAATACTATTAAGGGAGGTAAATATGAAAAATATACCAGAAATGATATCTACAAAAGATATTGCATACATTAAAGATATGTTTAATTGGAATTACATATTATTCAAAAAATATGATAATTACCTAGAAAATATAGAAGACGAGGAAATTTATAAATTAACAAATGATTTATCAAATTTGCATTTTAACAACTGCAATGAATTACTAAACCTATTAGAAGGATGTGATAACTGTGAATGATAAAGAATATATAATGGATATATTAGAATCCGAAAAAAACTTATCAGTTAATATGACATTTGCATTAAATGAAGCAAGTTGTGATAAATTATATAAATCCTATTTAAAAATGTTTGAAAATATAAATAAAAAGGTAAAAGAAATTTTTGATTTATCATATAAACTAGGATTTTATAAATTAGAAAAAGAAGAAGTCAAAAAAATAAAGTCTACAATTAAGACTTTAACTCAGGAATTATCTTCTTCATCAGATGAATCGACAAAATAAATTCTAGCTTTCGCATATTGTTTAAGACGATAAATATAAATATAATCTCGTTTGGAATCCGTTAAAAAACTATAAACAGATTCCCAAATTGAAAGCCAACCTAAAATCAAAATAATTTCTTTAATAATATTAACAAAGGAAAAATAATATATAATAATTAAAACTATTCCTATTAAAAAAAGGATAGTTTTTTTAAATTTGGATTTTTTATAATAATAAAGTTCATCTTGAACTTTTAAACCAAAAGTTCTTCTAATAGTATCAATCATTTTATTTTTTTCATTATTAGTTAATTTTAATTTAGTATAAATATTAATAACAATTTTATTTTTATAATCATCACCATAACATGCATCAAATAAATAACTGCGCAACTCAGGATTTAAAATATAATTAGAATATTTACAATAAAAATCCTCTTTCTTTTTTAAATTTAATTTAATAGTTGTTTGCACACTAAAACTCCTTTAAACATTTTATACTTCCAAATTATCTACACTTATTTCAATTACATTTTCATAAGAACCATCTAACCCTAATAAATAAGAAGGAATTAAAAAAGTTATTTTATCATCTTTATCATAATACCAATTTCCATTTTCAAACATAACATCATATATAATTGTTTCCCAATTAGAAATTAACTCATCTTTACAATTTATAAATAAGTCAGATTCCTTAAAATTATTTAATAAACTTTTATAATATTCATCCCTATAATCATTCGTATCAAAATTAATAATTTCACCATTATAATTAAAAGTATAACCTTTAACATTATATATCCCCGTTGCTCCCAATTGGCCATCAGATGTATAAATAAAAGACAAACTATAAGGTCCTATATAAACTAAATCAAGATTTAAATTAACACCTAAATCATCTTCGACAAATAACTCTTCACTTGTTATATTATATTCATTAAAATCTTTATTAATAATATCATTTAAGTAATTAGCAATATTATTAATAATATCATTTTCAGTATTATTATTTAAATTAACTTTCGAATTTAAAATTTTATAATCATTATAATCAGATAAAAATTCTTTTTCTGATACAATATACTCTACATTATCTTCAATAGTTATACAATTTTCACAATTTAATACTGTAGCTCTTAGAATTCTTTTTTCATCATCAGTTAAATTTAACTCATTAGCATTAAAATCTCTTTTTCCACTTTTTTTATATAATTCATCTAAAACTTGTATAACTTTTTTTTTGACATCTCCAGAAAAATCAACTATATTTTCTTCTTCATGAATTTTTCCTGTAGAAACCATACAATTACAATTTGGATCAATTTCAAAAGTTTCACTTTTAATTATAGTTTTAATATCACTGTTATTCATCAAATAAACATATGATTCACTAACTACATCATATCGTATCTTATATATATAACCATAATCAGATTCAACTTTATTTTTTTTATTAACGAAATAGATTGTTAATATAATTAAAATCAAAAGTGTAAATACACAAAAAATTTTTGCACTAATTTTCACTATTTTTAAAGATTTATTGTTTAATTTCATATAAAATCAATCCTTACAATTTAATAATAACATTTAAGTTACATCAGATAAACAAGATTAATTATATTTTACACAAATTTTATTTTATATGTTTTAATTTTCTGCCTTGAATATGATAAGCAATTAATAACTGCAACCTATATGGAATAAATCTTGAAAAAAATAAAGTTAATTTCATTTTAAAAGTTGGAATTATTATCATTTTGCTTTTAAACATTTTATCTATCCCATACTTAGCAACATATTTCGGAGAAATTTCTTTTATAGAAAATTCTCCTTTTGCTACTTTATTAAAATTAGTATTAACAGGTCCAGGACATAACGCAGAAATAGAAACATTACTTTTAATATGACGTAATTCTTCATTAATTGCCATCGTAAGCTTTGTAACATAATTTTTCGTTGCATAATAAGTGCTTAATCTAGGACCAGCCATAAACCCTGCACTAGAACAAACATTTAAAATATATCCTGAATCTTTTTTTATAAAATCTTGTAAATATAACTTAGTTAAAATATGATAAGTTTTTATATTTAAATTAATCATTTCTAATTCTCTATTTAAATCTGTTTTATCAAAAGTTCCAAACAAACCAAAGCCAGCATTATTGATTAATATATCAATATCATCATTTTTAACTAATTCATATAACTTAAATACATTTTTTTCATCAATTAAATCTAAAGAAATAATTTTTACATCAACACTAACATCATCTTTTATTTCATTTAATTTTTCTTTATTTCTTGCCACCAATATTAAATCAACTTTTTGCTTAGCTAAATAATAAGCCATTTCTAATCCAATACCACTTGATGCACCAGTTATTAAAGCTTTCATTAATCACCTTCTAATACACTAATTATATTTGGTTGTATTTGTTTTTTTCTAGATACAATTTTTGGTAAAAACATACCTTGATAAATATTATCTAAACCAAAACTATCTTTGATAATATCAATTGATTTATCATTATAAATTACATAAGACCCATTTTTTATTATATCAGTTATAAATATAGCTACAACACTATAACTAGCCTCAACCATTTCATTTAAAATCTTTATATATTCATTTATATTCTCTTTTATAGTATCAAAGTCCATAGTCATTATTTGACTTATTCCTAAAACTTTATTACCAACAACATATGATTTAAAATCAGTTTTTATTAATTCTGGAATAGATTTTCCTTCAATAGAACTTGCTGCTTTTAGCATTTCAAGTCCGTATTTATCTATATCCACTTTTGCTAATTTAGCAAGTTTTATAGCAACAAATTTATCATCTTCAGTAGTAGTTGGACTAGTTAAAAGTAAAGTATCAGATATTATCGCAGATAACATTAACCCAGCAATATTACGAGGAATAGGAACTTTATTTTTTACAAACTTTTCATAAATAATTGTTGCTGTGCATCCAACAGGTTTAGATTGAAAATTAATAGGAACTTTTGTCCCAATAGTTCCAAGATTATGATGATCAATTATTTCTAATATCTCTGCTTCTTCGATTCCATCAACAGATTGAGCTAAATTATTATGATCTACCAAAATTACTTTTTGTTTTTCATAATCATTTGGACCAGTTAATCTAATTAAACCTAAACACTCATTTTTATTATTAACTATTGGATAATTAGTATGATTAATCTTATGAGTCATTGTTTTAAAATCCTCATAGTAATCATCATTATTAATTGTTACAGGATTTTTATTAACATTTATGCTTTTTATATAATTACTTAATAAAATTTTACTAGCTATTTGGAAACTATCAAATTCAGAAGCAATAATGTTTATCTTATTTTTTTCTGCTTTTTTTATTAACCTTTTTTCTATATTAATATTTAAAGGAAGAATAATTAATTTAACTTTAGAATTAATTGCATATTCCAAAACTTTATGTCTATCCCCTACTATTAATATGTCTCTTTCAGATAATTCAATTTCCTTTTGTATAGTTTTACTTTGCAAACCAGCAATTAAAATATCACCACTAATATAATCATCAAATTTTGTAATAACTTTAGCATTCAATGTATCAATTATATTATCAAATTTTGTGTGAACTATTTCTTTATTGCCATTAATAAGATATCTTGCAATTTCTTTCAATGTAACATAACCTGTTAATTTCTTTTTTTCATCTATTAAAGGAATAGCAGTAATATTTTGTTTTTGCATCAATTTAAAAGCAGAATCAATTGAAGCATTTTCATTAATATAAGCTTTTTTATCATATTTTATATTTTTTATTCTAACTCGAACATCATTTAAATAACTAGGAACAGGTTCATTAAAATAATTTAAAACAAATTTTGTTTCATTATTAATATTACCTAAAACTTTAGGAACAGTTTTAGCTCCCAAAGCATTTTTCAAATATGATAATGCAATACTAGAACACACAGTATCAGTATCTGGATTTTTATGTCCAAAAATAAATATAGCCATAAGACACCTCTTCACGTTTTAGATTTTAACATAATATTTTATTTTTTTAAATACCTTTTAATTCAAACAATATATCTCTAAGTTCCATAGCTCTTTCAAAATCCATTTTACTTGCAGCTTCCTTCATTTCTTCTTCAATTTGTAAGATCATCTTTTGTTTATCCTTAGCACTCATCTTCTTTTTCTTTTCATCTTTTATTTCATTAGACACAACATCTTTTATTTCTTTAATTATAGTTTTTGGAATAATATTATGTTCTTTATTATAATGCTCTTGTATTTCTCTTCTTCTTTTAGTTTCTGCTATTGCTTCTTTCATAGCATCACTAATAGTATCAGCATACATTATAACTTTACCAGATGAATTTCTAGCACATCTACCAATAGTTTGGATTAAACTTCTACTACTACGTAAAAATCCTTGTTTATCAGCATCTAAAATACATATTAAGCTTACTTCGGGAATATCTAAACCTTCTCTTAAAAGATTAATTCCAACTACACAATCATATATACCTTTTCTTAAATCATGAATAATTTTTAATCTTTCCAAAGTTTTAATTTCACTATGTAAATATGCAACTTTTATATTTAATTCTTTTAAATAATTTGTTAGTTCCTCACTCATTCGTATAGTAAGAGTAGTTATTAAAACACGTTCATTTTTATCAATTCTATCTCTTATTTCATTTATTATATCATCAATTTGACCTTCAGTAGGACGAACTTCAATTAAAGGATCAAGTAAACCAGTTGGTCTTATTATTTGTTCTACAAATTTACCATCAGTTTTTTCTAATTCATAATCCCCTGGAGTTGCAGAAACGTATATAGCTTGATTAATATGTTCTTCAAATTCACTAAAAGTTAAAGGCCTATTATCAAGGGCACTTGGCAAACGAAAACCATAATCAACTAATGTTTGTTTACGCATCCTATCGCCATTATACATACCTCTAACTTGAGGCAATGTAACATGAGATTCATCAACAACCAATAAAAAATCTTTAGGAAAAAAGTCAATCAAACAGCTTGGAGTTTCTCCTTCATCTCGTAATGCTAAATGTCTAGAATAATTTTCTACACCATTACAAAATCCTGTTTCACGTAACATTTCAATATCATAATTTGTTCTTTCTCTAAGACGTTGTTCTTCAATTAATTTATTTTCATTTTTTAATTCTTCTAATCTTTTTTTTAATTCTTCTTCAATTCTAGTAATAGCTATTTCCAACTTATCTTTACTAGTCACAAAGTGTGATGCAGGAGAAATAGTTATACTTTTTTTATTATTAGTTACTACACCAGTCAAAGGATCAAAAATAGCTATAGATTCAATTTTGTCATCATCTAAAGATATTCTTATTCCACTAACCTTTTCATTTACAGGAATTATATCTATATTATTCCCTCTAACACGAAAAGACCCTCTATGAAAATCCAAATCACTTCTTTCATAAGTCATATCAATTAATCTATTTAATATTTTATTACGAGTAATACTATCTCCAACAGTTAAAATAAGCATATTTTTTTCATATTCGGACTTTTCACCAATACCATAAATACAAGATACAGAAGCAACAACTATTACATCTTTGTAATTTATTAAAGCACTTGTCGCTGCGTGCCTTAATTCATCTATCTCATCATTTATTGATGCATCTTTTTCAATATATGTATCACTACTAGGAACATATGCTTCAGGTTGATAATAATCATAATAAGATACAAAATACTCAACATGATTTTCAGGAAAAAATTCTTTTAATTCTGCATAAAGTTGTCCAGCTAAAGTTTTATTATGTGCTAAAACTAACGTAGGTTTATTTACTTCTTTAATTACATTAGCAATAGTAAATGTTTTACCTGTTCCAGTTGCTCCCAATAATACTTGTTCTTTTACACCATTATTAATTCCTTCAACTAACTTATTAATAGCATCTGGTTGATCACCACTTGGTTTAAATTTTGATACTAACTTAAACATAACTAACTCCCTTTCTTTACGTCAACATTTAATAAATATATAAAATATTTCAAATAATTTTTTTTATAAATTCTTATTCTTATTATTAGTATTATTTATTTTAAAATACTATTATATTTTCACTAATTTTTTGCATTTAATCTTCTCAAAACGCAACTATTCGCCATTTTAAAATTAGTTAAAGTTACTTCATCATCTGGAGTATAAAAAGTAGATAAAATATGTCTATTTAAGTTTTTTTCGTCATCTTCTAAATAAAGACCTAAACCAATACTTTCTAATAATAGCTTTAAAAGAGTTAAACAAACTCTAGAATTTCCATCATAAAATGGCTGATACAAAAAAATAATAGCAATTAAACGTAGTGCATTTAAAATAAATTCATCAGAATTTTTAATGCTTGTTAATAAACTTATATATCTTTGCATAACTTGCTCTATTTCTTTATATTCTAAATCATCTGGTTTATATCTTAAAATTTCACCATCTTCACAATCATTAAATAAATGATAATGAATATTTTCTAATAGAGATATATCAAAATTATTAAGTAATATTAATAAACAATTAATGTTCCTATACTTTTCCAAAAATTCACTATGTTTCATAACCCCCACCTAAACATATTATTGTATTTTTAAATCTTATTTTTTAAAAAATAAAATTACATTAATAGATTATAATATACTTTCTAAGAAAAATAAACCTTTCGGAACAAAAATAATTAAGCCAATAACTAAAGACGCAATAGCCATTACTAAAACTCCACCAGCAGCTACATCTTTTACAAATTTTGCTCTTGGATCTTTTTCTGGCATAGCAATATCAACCATTTGTTCAAATGCAGTATTAAACATTTCAGCACTTATTACTATTGCAAAACAAATAATGCAAACAAACCATTCTCCAACACTAATATTTAGTATTAATCCAAAGATAATAACTAGTGCCATTATATTAACATGAATTTTCATGTTTCTTTCAGATAATAATGCAGAGACAATTCCTTTAAAAGCATATTTAAAAGAATTTATTAATTTTTTATTTTTCATAAGCAATCACAAGTTTATTTTAACATTAATAAAATTAAATAACAATCAATTATATATTTTTATTTAACTAACTTTTTTCTGATAATAAAAAACTGCTATAAAATATAACAGTTATTCTTAATTATTCAACTACTATTAAATCATAATCCCTAGAACCAATTTCCAGTTCACTAGCAGCTTCAATTGTATGAATTCCATGTAAAGATTCTATTCTTTTAATTAACTTTTCTTTACCTAAATCATTTGAATTATAAACTAAATCTAAACATGCTTGATCAACGGCAACAGGATCAATACTTGCAAGAATTCCTATATCATTCATACACGGAAGACTAGCATTACCATCACAATCACAATCTATAGAAATATTTTTCATAATATTAATATATACAATATTACCATTAAAATAATTAACAACACTACTAGCAGCATCAGCCATAGCTTCTAAAAATTTATCTTGTTCAGGTAAATTATTAAATAATTCATATTGATTATCAGTAACACCAGCAGTATGAATTAGCGTTTTACCTTTAGATGATGCACAACCAATACTAAGTTGTTTTAAAGCACCACCATATCCTCCCATAGCATGCCCCTTAAAATGCGATAAAACTAACATTGAATCATAATTTGCCAAATTTTTACCAACATAATTTTTCTTTAAAACTTTACCGTTTGGAACATCAAGTTCTAAATCTGGTCCCAAAGCATCCATTAAATCAAATGAAAAATACTTTTCCCATTCATGTTCTTCAATTAATTTACGGTGTTTTTCAGTTGTGTTTCTAGCCCCTTCATATGCAGTATTACATTCCACCACTGTCCCATTAACATATTTTACAATATCCTTTACAAATTCAGGTTTCAAATAATTTCTATTTCCTTTTTCACCAGAATGCAATTTAACAGCAACATTTCCTTCAAGTTTTTTTCCTAAAGCATTATAAATTTTAATAATATTTTCTGATGTTATTTCTTTAATAAAATAAACTTTTGACTTTTCCATTTTTTCTCCTTTTCTTATATATTATTTATCCAATTTTCAATTGTCTCAATTGGTGTAACTAACTCATTTTTAATATAATCACTAGTAAACACAATATTAAATTCATTTACTACTTTTGAATTTGGACATAAACTTTTAATTTCATTAAATGTTTTACCCAACCATCCAGCATTAGTAGCATAAGGAATAATTATTTTATTTGATAAATCATATTTTTTTAAAAATGCTCTAATAACTGGGGCACTACGATACCACCATACTGGAGTTCCAATAATAATTGTATCATATAAATCCAAATCAATATTAATATCTTTAATTTCAGGAATTATATCACTGCTTTCTTGATTTTGTTCATCATTAACAACTTTATTATAATCATTTGAATATGAAATAACTGGTTCTAAACGAATTACATCACAATTAATATTTTGTTTAATGATTTCAGCAATATACTTTGTATGTCCTGTATAACTAAAATAAACTAATAATTTCATAAATCCTCCTAATCAATAACATTTTTTATAACATTTTTAGATTTTTCAAATAATATTTTTTCTTCATCATTTAAGTCAATTTCCAATCTTTTTCTAATTCCATTTTTATTAATAATACATGGCTTGCTTATATAGACATCATTATCTAATGAAGAAACAGTAATTATAGCATTTTCATCATTTAAAATTGCATTAGTAATTCTAACTAAACACATTCCAATACCATATGAAGTATTACCTTTTTTATTAATAATGTCATAAGCAGATTCTCTTACTTCAATTTCTATTTCCTTTTTTTCATCATCACTTAACATAGAATCAATTTTTAAACTACCTACCATTGCACTACTCCACGCAATAAACTCTGAATCTCCATGTTCTCCTAAAACATAGGCATGAACATTTTTAGGATAAATATTAAACCTTTTAGATAGTGAATATCTTAACCTAGCAGTATCCAAACTAGTTCCTGTCCCTATCACTTGTCTATTATCCAATTTAGAGCATTTATAAGTAATATAGCTCATAGCATCAACTGGATTAGTAGCTATTAAAAATATGCCATTAAAACTAGTAGCCATTATTTTATATATTATTTCCTTAAAAATAACTTCATTTTTATTGATTAAATCAAGTCTTGTTTCACCGATATTTTGATTAGCACCAGCAGATATTACAATAATTTTAGCATCCCCACAATCATTATAATCACCCGCTTTGACATTCATTGTATTTAATGAATAAGGAATACTATGATTTAAATCCATTGCTTCCCCTAGAGCTTTATCAGTATTTTTATCAATTAAAATTAATTCATCAACACTACATTTTTGATTTATTAAAGCATAAGCATAACTCATACCAACATTACCACAACCAACAATAACTACTTTATTCATCATCTACCTCCATACATTAACTAATATTATCTATATTTATTTTAATATCCTAAAAAAATTATATCAAAAAATAAAGAAAGAAAATAGTTATTTACGTTTTTTCTTTCTTTTCTTAAATAAAATTAATTTTAATAATATAATAAATGTAATAATAATTAAAATAATTGATAATAAAGATGGATAATAATCTATATTAGAATTTAAATAAGCACTTGTTGAATATATTAACTCACCATTGCTATAAATTTTCACTTTACCTATTTCACTTCCAAATTTAACATCTTTATCAATTTCTTTTATACCAACAAATTCATATTCTAAATTTTCACTTGTTCCATTTTCCAAATACATTTTTACTTCATCATTTACTGCAATATCATAACTTTTTACTTTACTCCATTTTACAGGCAATGTTGAAATAATTTTACTATCATCCAAAATTACTTGATAACTATAATTATCATTAAAATAATCATAAATTGTTAAAGTATCTTTGACAGCACTATAATTATAATCCAAACTTGAATTTATAACTACTAATAAATAATTTACATCATTCAAATTTGTAATTGAAGCCAAACATCTACCAGCTTCTTTTGTAAAACCACTTTTAGAGCCATCTATTTTATTAATATCTAAAATATTTTTATAAGGCATTAAAGTTGATTTCAAAATAATACCATTACTAGTTGTATATTCTTTTGCTGTAAAAACTTCTTTAAAAGTATCATTATTTAAAGCATATTTTAACATTTTAGCAATATCACTAGCAGTAGAATAATTATTAGTGTCATCTTTACCAATAGGATTTGAAAATTTAGTATTTGAAAGTCCTATTTCTTTTGTCTTTTCATTCATAGCAGTAATAAAATTATCATAACCCAAAGTATTGTTTACTAATGCATTTATAGCATCAGCACCACTTGGAAGTAAAACCCCATATAACAAATCTTCATAAGTTACAATATCACCAATAGAAAAACCTGCTTTTGAATATCCTTCGGTTCCAATAAAATCATTAGCAGTAATAGTTACAGTTTCATTTAAATCATCAATATTATCAAGAGCAACCAAAGCACTCATTATTTTTGTTAAACTAGCAATACTTGTTTTTTCATCACTATTTTTTTCATATAAAATAGTATTATCATTTAAATTATATAAAATAACATTTTCACCAGTTATATCAAAATCTTCTGCTAAACAAGAAATGGGAATACAAAAAGAAAAAAGAATAATAAATAAATATAATATTCTTTTCATTATTTTAATTCGTATGTAGTCCCTTCTCTAGTATCTTTTAAAACAATCCCTTTTTCTAGTAATTCATTTCTAATTTTATCAGCAGTTTCATAATCTTTGTTCTTTTTTGCTTCATTTCTTTTATTAATCATTTCCATAATATAATCTTCATTTTCAACTTTTTCTTTATTTTTTGCAAGCAAATCTAAACTTAATACTTCATCCCACTTACCAACTAAATTGTATTTTGTATCATTATCAACATCACTTTTTAATAAATCATATAAAACAGTTATTGCATTAGCAGTATTTAAGTCATCTTCCAAACAAGATTTAAATTTATCATTCCAAAGATTATAAACATCATTATTAATATTGTCACCAAATTTTAAACTATAAGTTTTATTTAATAATTTTTTATAAGCATTTTCAGCACCATCTAATGAATTATAAGTAAATACCAATTGCCTACGATAATGACTCATTAAACACATATATCTAAAACTTAATGGATTATATCCTTTTTCTTTTAAAACACTTACAGTTAAAATTGAACCATGACTTTTACTCATTTTACCAGATTCATCATTTAAATGTTCATTATGAAACCAATAATTACACCATTTATGTCCCAAATAAGATTCACTTTGAGCAATTTCATTGGTATGATGTGGAAATATATTATCAACACCACCGCCATGAATATCTAAATATTCTCCTAAATATTTAATGCTTATTCCAGAACATTCTATATGCCATCCAGGATATCCTAAACCCCAAGGACTATTCCATTTTAATTCTTGATCTTCAAACTTTGATTTTGTAAACCATAAAACAAAATCATTTTGATTTCTTTTAGATGCATCTTCTTCAACACCTTCGCGAACACCTACAACCATATCATCAGCTCTATGATTAGTAAGTTGATAATAATCATCTAATTTAGTAGTATCAAAATATATATTTCCCCCAGCTTGATAAGCATAACCATTTTCTAATAATTTAGTTATAATTTTAATATACTCATCAATATTACCAGTAGCAGGACTTACAATATCTGGCACCCTATTATTAAGTAATTCAAAATCATGAAAAAATGCATCAGTATAAAATCTAGCAATATCCATAACTGTTTTATTTTCTTTTTTTGCACTGCTTACCATTTTATCATCACCGGTATCAGAATCACTAGTTAAATGTCCAACATCTGTAATATTCATTACTCTTTTTACATTATATCCCAAATATCTTAAAGTTTTATCTAAAATATCATGACCTATATAATTACGCATATTACCAATATGAGCATAATGATAAACTGTTGGTCCACAAGTATAAAACCCTACTTCATTCTTATTCCAAGGAACAAATTCCTCAATACTTCTTGTTAACGTATTATATAATTTCATAATTCTCCTAACTATTTTTATTTATTCTTAAAGTAGCACTTTTACCATCATCATTAACTCTTATTAATTCAAGTGTATATTCTAAACTAATTTTATCTAACTCAACTAAGGTTGGTTCAAGTGTTCCTAAATCTACAAATGTAAACTTATGTTGATTAATTAACAACAACTTTACTATAAATTGACCTTCTCTGTCACATGATACATCCAAACATCGATCATCTTTTATATTTATTAATTTTACAATAACCTCATCATCTACAACTGCATAGTCCATTTCTTCTAATGTAAAATATTTATCATAAGTAGTATTATACTTTTCAACGTCTATAAAAAATTTATATATTCCAAATCCTAACAAACCTAATATTATAACCCCTACTAAAATTCTTCTTATTTTTTTCATTTCAATCTTTCAACAATTACATCCTTACCAATTAAATATAATGTATCTGCAAGTTCTGGTCCATGCATAAATCCACTTGCTTTAATTCTAATTGGCATATATAGTAATTTACCCTTTACTCCTAAATTATTTTTAACATTATTTATTGCATTGTTAATATTTTCTATATTCCATTCGTTAATATTTAAAACTTCATCTTTAAATGATTTAATAACATCACCTATTATTGAATCACTTTCCATAAATTCTTTAGCTTCAGTATTTAACTCTATTTTATCGATAAAAAAGTGTTCAGTTAGTTCATTTATTTCTTCACCATAATTTAAATGATTTTTATAAATTAATAACAATTTGTTTATCCAATCAACAGATTTATTACTAACATCTCTTTTAAAATATTGTTTTACCCATTCTAAATATTCATCATCTGGCATTTTTTTAATATATTGAGCATTAAACCATCTAAGTTTCATTATATCATATTGACTTGAAGACTTACTTATTCTATTTTCATCAAAATTTTTAATTAATTCATCTAAAGTAAATACTTCTTGATTTATACTAGGGCTCCATCCAAGCAAACATAAATAATTAACAATGGCATCAGGTAAATAACCAACATTGTATAAATCCATAAAAGATGCATCACCATTACGCTTAGATAACTTATTGCCATCTTCACCTAAGACCATTGCAACATGAGCATAAATAGGTTTTTCCCAACCAAATGCTTCATACAACAAATTATATTTAGCAGTTTGATCTAAATATTCTTTACCTCTTATTACATGAGTAATTTCCATTAAATGATCATCAATAACATTAGCAAAGTTATATGTTGGAAAACCATCACTTTTAAGCAATATTTGATCATCCAAAATACTATTATCAATTTTTACTTTACCATAAACTATATCATCAACTTCAGTAACACCAGTCTTAGGCATTTTTTGCCTAATAACATAAGGAACATTATTAGCTAAATTTTCTTTTATTTTCTCTTTACTTAACCTAGAACAGCGTCCATCATAATGAAAAGGTCTTTTGCGCATTTCTGCTTTTTTACGCATTTCCTCAAGTTCATCTTCAGTGCAAAAACAATAATAAGCCTTACCCATTTCAACTAACTCTAACGCATATTTTTTATATATTTCTTTTCTTTCACTTTGAATATATGGCCCATATCCTTTATCATTCATTGGCCCTTCATCTATTTTAAAACCGCATAAACTTAATGTTTTATATATAAATTCTATTGCACCGTCTACTTGTCTTTCTTGATCAGTATCTTCAATTCTTAAAATAAAACTACCATTATATTTTTTAGCAAGTAAATATTCAAATATAGCAGTTCTTAAATTTCCAATATGCATATATCCAGTTGGACTAGGTGCAAAACGTGTTCTAACTTTCATAACATTCAACTCCACCCATATTTTATCAAACTATAAAAAAATTGTCCATTATTCCTCAAAAAAATATTTAAGAGAATAAATTAAAACTTTAACATTTCTTTTTAAATCATTTTTAGACATTTTAAATTCTTTAGAATAATAATTTAAATTATTGTTAATATCTTTCAAATAAACTAACATTTCATCATAATTACAAAATTTTAAAAAATCACTCATCCATATAATTCCATCTAAAAATCCATTTTTGTATCCTTTTTTATATTTTTTATTAAACATAAATATCACTTAATTTAAATTTATGTATATAAAAATTAATTATTAAAATAACTTGAAAAATATAACTCTGGAAAATTAGATAATATAACACTTTTTAAATAATCAATTTTAGCATTAAGATTAGGATATTTACTATAATCTTCCCCTCTACATATTGTTTCAAAAGTTCTTGCTCTATCTTCTAAAACATTACTTCTTGCATAGTTATCTATAAAATAAACATCCTCATTAAACTTATAAGAATCTAAAGTATCATAAAAACTTCGATTTGTATAATATACCCCATTATACGAAAAATCATTTGGATTATAACTATTCCATTCATTAAAATAAATCTTATTATTATTTAAATAATATTCTATTGCATGCATAGTTTCATGACAAGCAATAGTTTTAATATCTTCAATATCACTTACATCTATAGCTATGATATATTTATTATTTTTTAAAGTAAATAAACCAACTACATCTACACTATTGTAATTAGAATTATTCACATTAATTCCACTAACGAAATATATTTCAAACCCATTAAAATTATTTTTATTAAATCTATTAAAAAAATCATAATTAAATATTTTAAAATAATCTTCTAACTCTTCTAAAGCATTAATAATATCATTATAGTTATTTAATTTATACACATTATATTGATCATCCAAATAACTAGGATCATCATAAATATTTATATAAACACCGTAATTATTTTTATATTCATTTATTTTATCATTAATCAATCTTTCTTCATAAACAAATGAACTTTCAACATTATTGCCTTCAATATTAAAAATATCATATACATATAATAAACTATCAGTAAATACATATAAATTATTATAATTAACTACAATCTCATTTATATTATAATCTGTATTTAAAGTTATATTTTCAATAATTTCGTCTGTATATAAATTATATACATTTATTTTATTACCATTTAAAACATATAAATAATAATTAGTTCCCAAAGTAATTAATTTATTAGATAAGTTATTGATTGGACTATTAAATTCTTTATATTCATCATTTACTACATCATGTATCTTAATTTTATTTTCATTATAAGTAAAAATTCCTTTTTCAAATAAACCATAATTACTAATATTAGTTTCTAAAAGATTAGTATCATCATATAAACTAATTAATTGATTTAAATCATTATATCTTATATATAAACAATAATCATCACAAAATATATCCTTAGTATATGGTGTTTCTAACTCAACATATTTTTTTATAGTATTTTTATAATAACCATTAATATACTGATAACTATAATTATAATCTCCAATTTCAAAACTTAAATTACTTCCATCAATATTAATTACATAGTTATAATTGCTTTTAATACTTTGATTAATTAATTTATTAAATTTTATATCATAAATAGTTACATAATTATTATCACTACAATAAATATAAGGATAATTATCTTCATTTTGTAATTTACAATCTTTATTTAAAGCTTTTGAATAATTATTAACTTTATTGTTTAAAATATCTATTTCTTTAACTAAAAAATAATCATCCAAATTATATAATAAATAAACTTTTTCATTATTAATAACTTTATTAACAAAATTAAAATTTGAAACATCAATTTCATAAGTTGATAAAGCATAATTTGAATATTCTTCTTTATTGTTTATAAAAAAGTTATCATAATTAACCCAACATAAAACTCCAATTAAAATTATAATTAACAAGCATAATATCTTTAAATTAGTATTTTCTTTCATAACCCCTGCACCATAAATGATATATTACCATATTTTTTTATAAAAAACAAATTTAAAAAATTTAACGACACCTTACTAATCGCTTTTCATAAATATCTCTTAAACTTGAAATTGCCAAAATATCTTCTTCACTAATATTTGCAATTTTACCTAGTTCATCAATATCAGTTATACCGGTCTTTTTAGAGATTTCTATTAAAGCAAAAATTATCTCTTTAAAATTAATAGCAATATTAGGGTCTTCTAACAATCCATAATCTAAACAAGTAGCATCTGTATAACTTGACTCAATAACATAAGGATGTAATTTTTCCCCTTTTAATTGTTTTGCATTTTTATATAATCTGATTATTTCATCTAACCACGCATTTGCAAACATAATTAAATTTTCTTTTTGTATTTTTCCTTTTGAAAATAATGAAAAATCTTGTGGATCAAGCGGATTTCCATAAATGACTAAATTATTTTGGCCTAATTTTTTAGAAGCTTTTACAGCAATATAAAAAGCACCAAAAGGAATAGTATTTAAATGATAATCTTTAAAATTTAACATAACTTCTGGATCAACATGTCTTCCTTGGGGAAAAATTATTAAAAAATGATTAGGATTTCTTAATTTTCTTATTTCATTTAAAATTTCATCTATTTTAACAGAATCTTTTGTAATAGGATAAACATTGAAATATGGCAACAATTTAGCAATTGTAGAAAAATTATCACAAAATTCTTTATACATAAATGTATCAATGTCATAATCTTTAGCTAATAAAGACCAAATAATATAACCATCTAAATTATTTGTATGATTTGGTGCAAAAATATATTATTTATCTTCAAGTAATTCTTTTTGATATTCCGTTACTTGGAATAGTATTTTAGCATATAGTGTATGCATTAAAATTGCTAGTTTAGGATTTATTTTATGTGATTCCATATATAATGCCTCCCTTTTTATTAAGGCATACTATATCATAAATTTTAAAAGCAATCAATTATACATTTTATAAATTAAAAAATAAGCTTTTTTTATTTAACAAGCTTATTTAACTAAATTTTTAAATAATTCTAACTTTTCATATTATAAATAACTCTAGCACCATCTGATGTAGCAGTTACTAATTGATAAACATCCTTTTTAATTACATCCCCAATTGCATATACATTTTTAATCGGAGTTTCTAAATTTTCATTTACTATAACGTAACCATTTTCATCTAATATTTTCTTATCTACGATTTCAGTTGCTGGTCTATAACCAATATAAATAAATACACCAGAAACATCGATAGATTTACCATTATCTAAAGTAATAGATTTTAATTTGCCATCAACCTCATTCATATTTTTTATATTGGCATTATAAATTATTTCAACTTTAGGATTATTTTTAACTTCTTCAACAAGCATTTCTTCTCCCCGAAATCCATCTCGACGATTTATTAAATAAATTTTATTAGCAATATTGGATAAATACATTGTTTCTTGTAAAGCACTGTTACCAGTTCCAACAACAGCTATATCTTTATCTTTATAAAAAAAGGCATCACACATAGCACAAGTTGATAAGCCATGACCTAATAAATCTTTTTCATTATCTAAACCTAAATATTTTGGTTTTCTACCCATAGCTAATATAACTTTTTTAGATTTATATTCATTATTTGTAGTTTTAATAATCTTTTCTTCCATATCTAAATCTAAATTTACAACTTCTTCTAAGACATATGGTATATCAAATGATTCTACCTGTTCTAATAATTTTTGAGCAAAATCTGGCCCAGTAATATCAATAAGTCCTGGATAATTACTAATCTTATCTATGCTATTTAATAATCCTCCAGGCATACCTTTATCAATGATTAAAACCTTTTTATTACTTCTTTTAGCGTAAATAGCAGCAGTAATTCCACTAATACCCATACCTATAATTATAATATCATACATATTATTTCTCCTTTAAAATCTAACTGTTTCCTCAACATCTTGATTATATAAATCCTCATAACGACCTTTTCTACTTGTAATCATTACAATTAATACACCAATTACAATCATTATAATTGATACTATTTGTGCCATTTTAAAGCCACCTAACATTAATGAATCGGTTCTCATAGATTCTATAAAAAATCTTCCTAAACCATACCACATTAAATATAATGCAGTTACTTGACCAACCTTAGTTATTTTAATTCTTCTAATTATTAAAATTAAAATAAATCCAATTATACACCATAGCGATTCATAAAAAAATGTTGGTTCATAATAAACTCCACCAATATTCATACCATCAATTATGAATTGAGGAATATGAAGATTTTGTAAATGTTGCAAACTAGTTACAGCACCATGAGCTTCTTGATTAAAAAAATTTCCCCATCTTCCTATTGCTTGAGCAAGTAATAAAGAAGGAACAATAAAATCTAACATTCTTATAGTTCTAATATTGTATTTTTTACAATAAATTATACAAGTAATTAGACCAAAAATTATTCCTCCATGGATTGCAAGTCCGCCTTCCCAAATTTTAAATATATCTAAAAAATTAGAATAAAGATTTAAATTAAATAATACATAATAAACTCTTGCTCCTATTATACCCATAATAATGGTCCAAAAGCACAAATTAAATACGAAATCCGTTGGATATTTATAACGTTTTGCTTCTTTTAGAATCATATAAATACCCAAAGTTGCTCCAATAACTATTAAAAGAGAATACCACTCTAAGTTAAAATTACCAATTGTTAATATATAACGACTCATAAGCATCACCATCCAATTATTTTACATAATTAATTATAGCATATTTCATAATATTTTTTTTAAAAATTCACCAGTATAAGATTTAGAACAATTAGCAACTTCCTCAGGAGTTCCAACAGTAACAACTTTCCCACCATTTTTACCACCATCAGGGCCTAAATCTATTATATAATCTGCTACTTTAATTACATCTAAATTATGTTCAATTACAATAACAGTATCCCCATTATCTACAATTCTATTTAAAATAACCAGTAATTTTTTTATATCATCAGTATGTAAACCAGTAGTTGGTTCATCTAATATAAATATTGATTTACCAGTAGCTTTTTTTTGCAACTCTTTAGCAAGTTTAACCCTACCAGCCTCACCACCAGATAAAGTTGGTGCTGATTGACCTAATTTAATATATGAAAGACCTACATCCATCATTACTTTAAGTTTATTATATATTTTAGGAACATTTTGAAAAAATTCTATGGCTTCACTAACACGCATATCCAATACTTCACTTATATTTTTACCTTTGTATTTTATTTGTAAAGTTTCTTTATTATATCTTTTTCCATGACAAACATCACATGGAACATATACATCAGCTAAAAAATGCATTTCAATTTTTTTTACACCATCACCCCAACAGTTTTCACATCTTCCTCCTTTTACATTAAAAGAAAAACGACTTTTATCATAACCTCTTAATTTTGCTTCCTTAGTAGTAGCAAATAAATCTCTAATATCATCAAAAACCCCAACATAAGTTGCTGGATTACTTCTTGGAGTTCTTCCAATAGCATCTTGGGTGATTTGAACAACTTTATCTATGTTTTCAAGTCCTAATATTTCTTTATGTTTACCAGGAACAACTTTACTTTTATATAAATTATTTGCTAATGTTTTATAAAGTATTTCATTAATTAAAGACGATTTACCTGAACCAGATACACCAGTTACAACAACTAATTTATTTAAAGGAATATCTACATTTATATTCTTTAAATTATTTTCCTTTGCACCTTTAATACTTATTTTCAAGCCATTGCCTTTTCTTCTTATTTTAGGAACATCAATTTTTTCAATACCACTTAAATATTTTCCTGTTAAACTATTAGGATTTTTCATAACTTCTTCTGGAGTTCCTGCAGCCATTACTTGACCTCCAAACTCTCCAGCACCAGGACCAATATCTATTAAATAATCAGATGCAAGCATAGTATCAGTATCATGCTCTACAACAATTAATGAATTACCTAAATCACGCATTTCTTTTAAAGAATTAATTAATTTTTCATTATCTTTTTGATGTAAACCTATACTTGGTTCATCTAATACATATAAAACTCCAGATAATCTTGAACCAATTTGTGTTGCTAACCTTATTCTTTGTGCTTCACCACCAGACAAAGTTCCAGCACTTCTAGTTAAAGTTAAATATGATAAACCTACATTATTTAAAAATTCCAATCTAGATATAATTTCTTTTAATATAAGTCCACTTATTTCTTTTTCACTTTCACTTAATTTTAACTTTTTTAAAAAAGATAATAAATCTCCAATTGACATATTTGTCATATCATAAATATTCTTATCATTGATATATATAGATAAAACTGATTTTTGCAATCTTTTTCCTTTACACACAGGGCATTCAGTTTCAACCATATAGCCATCAAGCCATTCTCTTATCCAGCCGCTTTTAGTTTCAATATATCTTCTTTCTAATGCCGGAATTACGCCTTCATAAGTCCCCTTAGTATTTCTAGTATTTCCATTTTTAGATACATAATTAAATTCTAACAATTCATTTGTTCCATATAAAACATAATCCAGTTTTTCTCGAGGTATATCTTTTATAGGTATTGTCATATCAATGCCATAATATTTACACACTGTTTCAATTTGTGTGAAGTAAGTTGTAGAATCCATACTAAGAGCTGATATAGCTCCATCAATAATAGATTTATCCCAATTAGGTATTAACAAATCTTCGCTTATTTTAAGTTTTGTTCCAAGGCCTTTACATTCTGGACACGCTCCATATGGAGCATTAAATGAAAAGATTCTAGGCTCTAATTCAGGTATAGAATAATTACATTTTACACATGCATATTTTTCACTCATCAAAATTTCTTCATTATCTACAATAATTACTACTTTACCATCAGCCTTTTTAGTAGCTTGTTCAATTGCTTCAAAAACTCTACTTCTTTCACTATCTTCAATACAAATTTTATCAATAACTATATCAATATTATCTTTTATATTTTTTTCCAATTTTATTTCATCGTTTAAACTTTGAATAACACCATTTACTCGAACTTTGGAATAACCTTCTTTTCTAAGTTCATCGAATAACTCTTTATGTGTGCCCTTTTCCCCATGAACAATCGGAGATAAAATCATTACAGTTTTACCAGCAAATTCCATGACTTTATTAGTCATTTCTTCTATACTTTGACTAGTTATAGGAATATGATGATTAGGACAATATGGAACACCAATACGAGCAAATAATAAACGTAAATAATCATATATTTCAGTAATAGTTCCAACAGTTGATCTAGGATTTTTATTAGTAGATTTTTGATCTATTGAAATAGATGGACTTAAACCTTCAATTGAATCAACGTCTGGTTTTTCATTAATTCCAATAAATTGTCTAGCATAAGCAGATAAACTTTCTACATAACGGCGTTGCCCTTCAGCATATATTGTATCAAAAGCTAAACTACTCTTACCACTACCAGATACCCCAGTCATTACAACAAGTTTGTTTTTAGGGATTTCTATATCAATATTTTTTAAATTACTTTCTCTTGCTCCTTTAATAACAATTTTATCTATATTAGACAATTCTACCACCTCATTTGCATTAAATATTCTATCATATTTTTAAATTAAAATACATAAAAGAATATTGACAAAAATTTTTTTAAATATTTAAATATAAAAGTTGTATAATTCAAGTAAATATGGGCAAACATTAATTGTCAATAATTTAGGAAAATGTCTCAATTTTTTTAAAACATTAACGGAAAAATTTATTCCAATTTCCTTTTGACAAGCAGAAATATTTTTAATGATTTTTAGTTGTTTAATTGATTATTATTTTCAAAAACTGAAAATAATAATCATTAAACTCCATTAAGGTAAAAAATATTTCTTTACTTGTAAAAAGTTTTCTCGGCATAAAATTTTCCTAAGCATATACATGTTCTGTATGTGCTTTTTTTAATTGCTTTTTAAAATATTCTATTTTCCATGGATGAGTCATTGGAGGAATATATTTTTTCTTTTCTTTAACTTCAATAATTTCATCAAATTCTTTAGAAAATATTTCATTTCTAGATAGTTCTTTTAATTCATATACTTGTTCATCAATTGTTACTAGTAATTGACCATTATATGCTTTAATAACCAAACATTCTGTTTTTGGTAGAAAACATTTTAAATTATTGCCTTGGTATGGCTGATAGTACTTGTTTTGATATTTAATAGAGTTGCCGTTATCTATTTTTCTAGGAGTTAAAACAGCAAGAGTATAATTGATTTTTTCTAAAGAAGGGGACAATTCAAATACACTAGAAAACTTCTTATAATCCATGGCAAATCTTTTGTTGAAATCAGGGACAAAAATTTCTGTTAAATACTTGTTAGCTTCTTCAATGGTAGTGATACCTTGCAGCTTTAACTCATTAACTAATCTACCTTGGAAAGTGCCGTTAGTGCGTTCTATTAAGCCTTTAGCTTGAGAGACAGAAGATGTTTCAAGTTCTATACCTAATTGTTTACAAGCATAGCCATATTGAGTTAAAACATCTTTATCACTAGTTCTTTTATCTGGATTTAAAGACATATAGTTAAATACAGTACGATTATCAGTAAAAAACTTATAAGGAATACCATAATTAGTTAATATTTGATATAAAACATGATAATAGCCATTTAGAGTTTCCTGCTTATCAAACCAAGCACCAACAATAGTAGAAGTTGCTTTATCAATAGCAAGATGCAAGCAAGTTTTAATACCACCAAACCATAAATGAATAGAACCATCTTGTTCAATAACCTCACCGAAGTATTTAGGTTTTTCACCTCTAGGGTGAGAATCCTCCAAAGCAACTTCATGACTAATAATAGTTTCAATTTGTTCGTCACTCATGGCAAGATTAATTTTCTTTTCTCGAAGTAATTTTTGCTTAGTATATTTCCTTTTAGTTTTCTTTCTGGCTTTAGGAGATAATATACCAGCTTTAGTCAAAGTTTTGTAAATAAAGTCATAAGATACATCAATCATTTCATCCTTTTTAAGAAAATCTTTAAAGTGATTAAAATTCCAGTCTTGATATTTGTTCTTATATAATAGTATAATATCTTCGGAGATTGACGGATCTAATGCTTTTGAAGGGGCATGTCCACGGTTACCGTGAACAAAACCAGATTTGCCTTTCTCCTTATATTTGATAATAAGACGATTAATTTGTCTTCTAGATATACCGAGTTTCTTACTAGCTCGATTTTTGTTACCGTTATGATCTACTAATTCTTTGATAACATCGTATTTTTCTTTTTCGTTCATTCTTAATTCTACCTTTCTCATTTATGTCACCCCAGTGACATATTATATATTAACTTGAGACATTTTCAAAAGTTAACACTTAAGACATTATCATAAATTAATCATATTCAAGTAAATATGGGCAAACATTAATTTGACATTTTTCTTAATTTGTGTTAAAATAGAGCACGATTAAAAGAAATTTTTGAAAGTTTAAAGGGGGTACTATTATGTACGAAGAAGGAAACAGAAAAATCAATTTTAATTGGGGATCTTTAGCAATTAAATTAGGAATTATTGCTGTAATAGTATTTATAATATGCCTAATTATAACTAAAGTTTCAAACAAAGATGGAAGCGGTAAAACATTGTTTGCTATGGGTGATACTGAATATATTACAAATATTACTTCAATGAAAGACGCAGCTTTTGAATACTTTACACCATCAAAATTGCCAGAAAATATAGGAGAAACACAAAAATTAACATTAGCTCAAATGATTAATCAAAAGCTACTAATTGATTTTACAAATGATGGTGAAACTTGTGATATAAATAATAGTTATATTCAAGCGACAAAAACAGCAGACAATAATTATGCATTAAAAGTCAGTTTAGATTGTGGAGAAAAATCAGATTTTATTGTAACTACGATAGAACAATCAGAATGTGTAGTAAATGGAAATTGTAACAATAACACAACTAATAATGATGTTGTAATAGATGACGACGAAGACGAAAAACCATCAAATGATAATACAAATAATGGTTCATCTAATAATTCAAATAGTTCATCTAGCAGCTCATCAAGTAGTTCATCTAGTAGTAGTTCAGGATCATCTAGTGGTAGCACTACAACAACTGTTAAAACAACTGTTAAAATTACAATTAATTGTTCATCAATGTGTTGTAATGTAGATTGCACGCCTGACGAACCAGATACTCCAGATGAACCAGATAAACCAGACGAACCAGATAAACCAGACGAACCAGACAATCCTACAGAAGAAAAAACAAAATATTATAAATTTGTAAAATGGTCTGAATGGTCTGAAGGAAAATCATATGCAGAAGGTGCAGAAAATAAACAATACTCAAAAACAACATATAATTATTGTAAAAGCACAACGAAAAAATATTATTCAACGAGTTATACAAGTTATTTAAACGGACCTAGCACTTATAGTTATGAATTACAATTATTAGATATAGATCCTAACGAAGTTGAAGAAGGATCAATAGGAATTGTTAATTCAAGTATTTCATATTTTTCAAGTGGATTAACGGATTACGAAAAATATATTGAACTTAAAAAAAGCGGTGGAATATATGCAACAGGAAATAATGATTCTGCAAATGTATCAGTAGGAAGTGCATCTAATTTCAGAAATACATCATTAAAAAGCTCAAACTTTGATTTTGATGTAAGCGGAATATATTTAAAGAGTGGAATATATAGAACAAAAGTAACAATAAGTTATTACAATATAAATGGTGTAAGTCCTCAATATTCAAGTAAATTAGGTAGAAATGTATACTTTGTTCCAATTAAGTTTGATGTAAGTTATGTAAATAGTGATGATTGCATTAGAGATACAGCAGAAAATGCAAGTAAATATCCTAATTATGGTATGAGTGATAAAAAAACTGAATACTATTGGATGCATAGAACACCTGAATATAAATGGAGCACACAAACAGAACTAGAAGGATACGAATATACTGGAATCTGGGAATATAGATAAAAAAATTAACCTGCTAATTATTAGCAGGTTTTATTATACTAAAATAATTACAAATAATTTTATTAGAAATTATCTTACAAGATTTAAAAATATACGATAAATTTTATTTTCCTATTTTTAATTATTGGGAAGAATTTTAAACCACTAATAAAATAGTAGTTTTAATATTGCAAAATAAAAAGTAGTTTTAAAACTACCTTATTATTAACCTTCATTATCAGTGTCAGTAGTTCCTGAACAACCACTTCCACCTGGATTTTGAATACATTCTGCACAAACTGTATAATTTTTATTTACATTTTCATCATTTGAAGCAAGTTTTAAAACTAACCCAATAATGTTTGGAATAAAAAATATACAAACTGCAGCAACAATTCTCATAGCTAATGATTTAACGGCTTTACCAACAGCCTTATCATCACTAGAAACTACAGCTTTTCCTAAATCAATCATCCCTAATATAAGAAGTATTAATGGGATAACTATTTTAAATACTAATAAGAAATACCCAACAACTCTTAAAATATCAGATATTTCACTACAAAAATTTACAGGCATTTACAAACAACTCCTTCCTTCATAAGCACTATTTTAAACTAAAAACACGATAAAGTCAATCTATAAGCTTATTTAAAAATACTAAACAAACCAGAACCACCACTAGTATTAACTCTACTAAACCCTAAAGCAGATAAAAAAGAGTTAATTATTGGTTGATTATCAAGTTTATCATCTAAATAAGGTAAATTATAAAAAACATTACTTCCACTTTCTTTTTCAAAATCTTGAACATCTTTATCACTTAATACACTACGATTTAAAACAATTTTTTGATTTTTTAATTTTTCAAATATTTCATTATCTTTTCTTATTAACTTATTAAGTTGAATTCTACCTGGTTCAATTAAATATATAATATCATTACAATAACTTTCAACAGAACTTTCGTTTAAATCCACAAGTATTACATCATAACTTATATTTTGAGCTAAAAAATCATTAAAAGTAACACTAGACACACTTTCAAGAGAATCATCATTAAAGTATATAAAATCATTATCATCAACTTCAACTGCTTTTACTTTATACATTTTTTCTAAATGCAATTTTAATAAATAAATCAAAGTTGTAGCACCAGCATGATCTGTAACATTTTTAAAACCAATAACTTTTTGATCAATTTTACCTTTAGTATTGTCAACTGCATGTTCATTTAAAGCTGGTTTCTTAAATCCACTTATATTATGATAGCTAGCAACATCTTTATATGTATTAGGATTATCAATTAAAAATTTAATTACATTTACATTTGTAGCAAAATTATAAATACCCATTGATACTAATTGTGATAAATATACCGGAGAATTTACAGCTTCAGAATCATCTAAAAGCAAAATTACTTTTGACATATCAAAATTAACTGATAAATTTTGAATAACATTAATATTCTTATAATCTTTAATAGCGGTAATATCAATAATCATTTTATTAAAATAAAAATTAGAAAATTGTGCTATTAATTCATCAACAGTAAATTCACCTGTAACAACTTTTATTACGTCAATACCTAATCCTGATAACAAGGCACTATACTTATTTGAAATAATTACATTCATTTTAATTTCCTTTCTAATAACGGCTCATACTTCCCAAAAATGTTTCAGTTCTACCATTAACCTTAAATGTCATAAAATCTCCTAAAAAAGGTAAGCTAAATTTATAAAATACTGTAACATTATAATAAATTTTACCATTTACACTTTCTTCTTCAAAACAATACAAATAATTTTTACCATCTTCTACATTTTCTGGAACACTATCATAATTTTTAACAGCATACCAATCTTCAGAACATTTCCCTACAGTTTTATAACCTTGTGCTGACAAATAATTATTTATTATATTTACAGATTCTGGCGTTACGCCTTCATATTTTTCAATTATGCTAAGCATTTCATTTTTAACTCTATATGCTTTAGAATAATTTATAACTAAAGTTAAAAAACAAGCAAATATAAATATAAAAATAATCATAATTTGCAAAACCCATGTAGATCCTGAAACTTCTCTCATTTTTTTCTCCTTTAATTAATCAGTATAAATTATTTTTGTTTCACCAACAGTTTGAAAATTGTAAATTTGCCTAATAATAGGTAAATCTAGTTGATAAAAAACTGCTACCTGATAATAACTACCACTTTTAAAATCTTCCGTAGCAACCATGCCATCACCTAATTCACCCACTAAATAGGCATCAATATAATCGGTTACACTTACCTTTTTAATACAAACAGCTGCTCTTTCATTATCACCAGCAGGTTGTCCATTTCTTTGATAACCTGTAAAACCTTCTCCACACATACCTGTAACTCTATATGATGCATTAGATAATAGATCTACAATTTCATCACTTAAATTTCTATTATCATCATCTAAATATTTTCCATTATTTGACTCAATAATATTTACAATTTCATCTTTAACAGCAAAAGCATTGGAATTATTAATAGTTAAGCACATTATAGCAGTAAAAAGTAATACAAATAAAATAAATATTTGAAAAATTACTGTAACACTAACAGATTCTTTCATCTAATCACTATCCTTTAAAAACACAACTAAAAGTATCATCAGGATATTTTTCATCCCAACAAGTGCAATAATCTATCCCATCTTTTTCATGTAAACCAATCTTTCCATCAATTAAATCATCACCACAATTACAAATCGCTTTATTACATGATGCGTTTTTTTTAAAATCTTTATCAAGTATTGGCCATATAAAACCGAAAAAAAAGGCAGACAAGATGGCTATAGATATTGCCACTACAGCTGCCATATTAAGTTCTCCTGTTGCCTCTTTCAATTAAATCAACTCCCTATTTATCTTGCGGTCTATTAATCACCACCAGCACCAGCACCAGCATTACTTTGATCAGGACACACTACATCTGTAGGCTCACCACAAGTATCGCCACCATCTGGACAATACTTACAGGTACAAGTTGAACCATCACAAACACATCCAAATGCTTGAGCGCATTTAGTATTCCTATTAATAGTATTTTTTATACCTGGCCATACAAATGCATAAAAGAATGCAGCCACAGCAGCAATAGCAACAACAGTAATAACAGTCATATTTAATTCTCCAGTTGCTTCCTTCATATTATAAAATTCCTCCTTTACTTTATACCATTATTATAAAACATTTAAATTATTTTATCAATTATTTTAAAAAAATTTTACACAATTAAATATTCATTAACTTAATAACCGCTAAAACTAATAATATCATAACACCAAAACCAGTAGTTATAAGCATACTCATTGTTTTATTTTCCATTTTTTCCAATCTATTCTTATATCTAGTTTCACGAGCTTTTTGTTGTAAGTTAGAAATAGACCTAGAAAACATTAAAATTTGTTCTTGCTTTCTTTCTTGACGTCCTAAACTAAGTCTATATAAAAGTCTCATCATACGCATTGAATCACGAACTGGATAATTTCTAGCAAATTGCATATATGGTTCTATTGAATCATCCCCAGAATTTATTGCATTAATCATTTCTTGAAGACCATCTTTAAATATTTCAGGTGCCTCAGCCATTGATTTCCCTATTGCAACTGGAACAGTATAATGCTGTATCAAAATTTCTAAGTTTTTTAAATAATGTGGTAACATTGCATCAATTTCATGCATATGTCTTGCATAATATTTTTTTATATCACTATATGGCATTTTAAAAATAACTATTCCAATTACTACGATTATCAATACTTTAACAGCATTAAGATCTTGAATCATAAAGAAAAATGCTAAAACCATTACTAACAGTGCATTTTTAATTCTTTTATTAAATAGTAAATCAGGATTAGCTCCATTACCATATCTAGCTCTAACATAAAAATCCCAATCACTTTCTTTCAATCTTAAGAAAAGCATCTGATTATCACTAATTAATTCATTAATATTAATTTGTCCACCAGCAGTCATTACTAAAAAAACTATAACAGCAATAATAATAATTTCAATTTGCATTATTCAACCCCCACATCTTCATTATAATATTTTTCACCTGATATTAAGAAAAAACTATTTATTATAACAATTGCATGTAATATAAGCTGAACATACCAAATTTCTATAAGTTCTATGTAGTTTTCTTCCCCTAACATAAAACGCAAAACTATTATTAGCAAATATAATATTAAACCAAATCTTATAAAACGACCATGAAAGTTTTTTCTATCCATTTGATCTCTATAAACACCTTCTACTAATGCATCTATATCTAAAGACATATTTTCTAATGCTTGCCCCGAATCGCGAGCACCCTCTTTAGTAATTTGCAAAAATAACTGATGCATATTTTTTACCATATAAAATGGATATTTATCATTAAAAAATAGTATTGATTCGTCAATAGTTCCATTTTGATAAGACATTTCCACCATCTTACGAACATCACTTACAACAGGTTCTTCTAAAATTCCAGAATCTCTAACGCCTTCTAATGATTTTACAAAACTTTGAGTAGTATTAAATTCCATTATAACATTAGTTGTATATGTTTGAATTTGCTCAAAAATATACTCACTATAAACCCTTTGCAATCTTAAATAAGCTAAATAAGGGATAAAAGAAATAGCGATTACAACATATATTGCTGCAACAATAATACTATAAAAATAAAAGTAACCTACTAAAGCCGCAACGCCACCAATTAATACAATTTGAGTCAAATACTGTCTTGCATTATATTCTTGCCCCAACTCTATAGCTTTTTCACGAACTAATTTAAAAGAATAAGGAGCATATTTGTCATACAAACGCGTTGCATTACCAGTCACAAATTTATAAACACCTTCACCAGGATTTCTACGTAAAATTAAAACAAATGTAGCAATACCCAACAATATTACCAATTCTAAAAGTGTATCCATTTTTGCTCCTTTCCAAATTATAAACTTTCAACATTACTAGTAGAAGAATTAATTATTTCATTATTTTCTGCTGTATCTTTAATAAAGTAATCTGGTCTTAACTCAACACCTTGAACTCCTAAATAATCAATTAAATATTTAGTAGGATTATTAAATGAATACTTTCCATCTAAGCTTTTTTTAAAAATTACATTAGCTTTAGCTTCATTATTATTATCTACATAAAATTCAACAACTTCAATTATTTCTCTTTGAAAACGACCAAGCTCTTTACTCATATAACCTTTTACATGAACACCAATTTGAACATATCTATGAATAGATTTTAAAAATTGGTCAATATCTTGACTATTTTCAAGTAAACTATATAAACGCATTGGAATATTATAAGCTCTGTCAGAGTGAATAGTCGAAATAATATTATGCCCAGAAGAAATAGAATTTCGAACAGCAGTAACTGCTTCAGCAGAACGAACTTCTGAAAGTAAAATCCATCTTGGGTTTTGTCTCATACAAGTAACTAATACATCAGAATATGAAGCAATATTATTAGTTTTCATAGCAACAATATCTCTATGAGGAAATATTCTATCTAGATGAAGTTCAAGAGTATCTTCTATAGTAATTATTTTTTCATTTTCTTTTGTATGACTAGCAAGATATTTAACAAGTTCTGTTTTACCACTACCAGTTTCACCACTAACAATAATATTACAATGTCCCTCAACACAAGTCATCAAAAAATCATGTAAATTTTCAGTAACATATTGTTCATTTATAAGCTTTTCTTTATTAAGACGGATTTTGGCAGGCGTCTTACGAATTAAACAAGCTATTCCATTAGTAGCAATCGAATCATGCACAAAATTAAGACGTAATTCAGCAGACTCAGCATCCAAAAAAGGATGTGCCATATTAAAGGTTTTTCCCATAACATTTGAACATTGAAATGCTAATTTTTCCATTAAAGCATTATTTATTTCTGGTCTATCAACCCTATAAACACCTTTATCAAGAGTTTTTAGCCAAACTTGACCACCATTTGAATAAGAAATATCTGTTATATTATCTTCTTCTAAAAACTCTTTTAAAGGTCCAAAATCTATTTGTGAAAATATAGCATCATTCACAACAAATCACCTCTTTATTCTAAAATTACTCATCAACATCAATTTGAGCATAATTTCTAATTAAATCTTTTAATAAATCATTTGAATAAGAAACTTCAGCCCCTTCTGTAGTATAAAGTTTATTTCTAGGAACTGGATATAATTGCATACCCGATGTATTCTCAATAGCTTTAAAATATTTTAACATATCATCTTTAACAGCAAAAGATAACCAAGCTGGTGTTTTAGGAACAGTAGTATCAAAAACATTTTGACCGTTAGAATCTTTAACTTGCAAAACATCAATACTATTAATAAATTCATCATAAACAATTGATCCATTAACACTTGCTTTAAGCCATAGATCAATTTTATCACCAGGATATATAGAATTAGCATATGTGCTTGTATTATCAACTTTTAGCCAATATAAACTATAACCATCAGGAATATTTTCTGAATCTCTTTCTTCTAACTTATCTTTTGTCACTACTTGGTCACGATAAAACATCGCACCTTCAACAACTGAAGTTCCATTAGCAATATAATAACCAGTTAATTGATTCCCACTTGTTACAACACTAGCTTTTTTTAAAAAAGAGCTATTAATTTTAACGTATTCAAAATCTTCTTTAGTAATTTCTTCAGTAGCAGTAATGTCTCTTGTTGCTACTGGAACACTTTTGGGATTAGTAGCATTGTTAACCATCATATTGTAAAAAAACCATAATACAATAACCCCAGCAAAAACAGCTAATATAGTTACGGTATTTCTATTAAGTAAAATTTTTCTTATTCCATTAATTAAACTTGTCATAAATTCAACCCCTTAATATTCAACACCCATATCCATAACTTCATTTTTTATAAGTTGAAGTAAATCTTGATTGGATATTTCAGTTTCTCCACTTTCAGCAGTATATTGTTTATTTCTAGGAACTGGTTCTATTTCCATACCAGAAATAAATTCAGCAACTTTTAAATAACGATACATTGAAGTAGGAACAGCAAACAATAACCATGCTGGTGTTTTTCCACTAGTTACATCAAAAACGTTTTGTCCCTGTGAATCTCTAACAGCTAAAACTTCAATACTAGTAATAAACTCTCCTATTACAACCATACCATCACTATTAGCCTTCATCCACAAATCAATTCTATCTCCTGGAAAAATTGAATTAGCATAAGTTGTAGTATTATTTACTTTTAATTGATAAATGGTATAACCATCAGGAATTTCATCAAAAATAGAGTTTGGAAGTTCTTCTTTTTCAACCAATTGACTCGAATAAAACATGCCACCTTTAGGAATAGAAGTTCCTGTTGACACAAATTTTCCCACAATGTCACTAGTATTTTTTACAATATCAGCTTTAGTTAAAAAATCATTACTAATTTTGACCATTTCAATATCATCTTTCGTAATTTCTTCAGTAGCAGAAATATCTCTTTTAGCAACAGGAACATCAGTTGGATTTATGGCATCATTAACACGATACATATAAAATCCAACTAAAACAGCTACACCAACAACAACTCCAAAAAAAGTGGTTGTTGTTTTATTAATAAAGAACCTCCTTATTGATGTAAAAAATCTTCCCATTTTATCCTTCCTCCATTTTTAAAGTTAACTTATAGAATTACCTTCTATTATTGCATCCAATCTTTCCACCATATCAAATGATTCTGAATCTCCAGCAATATTAAAGGTATTTGATTTACTTTTAATTTCAACACTTACCTTTGGTGGAGCTTCATATATACCATAAAAACTAACGGTGTATTCAGTAGCTGATGATGCTGTTTCAGCAAATCTTCTTAAAAAGGATTCAAAGAATTTTTCTTTATTAATTTTAATTTCCCCATATGTTCTATAATAAGAGTAATCAACAGCATCAACCATAGCAGCCTCAGTAATTTCTTTAACTAAGTAATAATCTTGGGTGCTTGAAGTAGTCAAATTTTGAACTAAAAGCATTATTATTACAATAAAAACTCCTAGTAATATTATCCAATATCCCCATAATGCATTTTTCATACTTCACTCACCTCTATTTCCATGATGGTCCACCAATAACAATATATTGACCATTTTCATTTTTAGCAGATTCAGTCCATTCTGGCCATAAAGTCCAATAACCATTTGCATTTGCATTAGAACTTGTTCTATTTGAAGAATTAGTTCTATTTTTAACTGTTATTTTACTTTCATACTTACTATATAGTTCATCAATAACTTCACTATAACAATAGATATTTTTATATGTTTTGCCATTTATTGTAGCATCATAACAAGTTAATGAATCATTAGCATAGCCACCATATCTTTCATTAGTGTCATTATATTCTTTCAAATCACTAATAATATTAGGTGTCAATTTGATACTAAATGCAAGTTGTGAATCATCACCAGTTTTATCATATATAGTCTCATTTACTTCTTCAATTTCTTTTATAGTTTGCTCAGCTTTATCAGAAATTAAAGTTAGTTGTTCTAATGTTGTATTGATATCCCAGTTGTATCCATAATCTCTATCAGCAGAATTTACATCTGATGGTGAAATTGGTTTAAAGTTTAATTGAAGTTTATCAAAATTAAAAATACAATTAATGCATTCAAAGTTGCATTCTGGGCATTCTGGTATCTCACAATCATCGCCTACGCAAACAAAGTCACAGTTTGGACAATCATCAGGTCTACAAGGGGATTCATAATAACAAACATATCTTCCATCAAAAGTTTCTATTCCTTCTTCTCCTAATTTTTTTGCTACACTATTTTCAGAACTACTATTTATATCATCACCTTCAAAATCAATTAAACGACCATAAGGATGACTACTATCTACGGCATCTTGTGGATTATAAAACTCTCCTAAATCTTCTAATAACAATTCAAATCTTCCACCACCAACAGCACTTGTTGATACCGGTAGTGAATTTTCCAAAGCTTCTAGTTGAACAGCATTACCTGCATAACCACTGTTAACAGTAATTTTACCATTTGTAGCTATTTGATAAAACACTGTTGGAGTAATATATTCTTGAGATTTTTTTATTGTTTTTCTAATGAATTTTGCTTGAGATACTTTTTGATCATCGTCTTCACAACCACTTTCATCACAAATAGTAAAAGTAAAGTCTTCATAAACATCACCATATTCACTAGCAACATTCATATCATCAGGTATTGGTTCGAAATCTGTAGGTGTTTTAGAATCTCCCTCGCATTTATACTCATCAGTAACACCATCTAAACAAATTTCTACTTCACTTTCTTCAGTTAAATCGCCTTTAGCTTCTAGATAATAGTTTTCATCAGATAACAAATCATAATATCCAGAATAAAATTCATCATTACTTCGATATTCATCGTATTTAAATTTTAATCTTTGTTCAAATGGAAATTCCATTGTCCAAGCAGCAGTACAAGCATTTAAATCTTTTATTGCGTTCATATAATCTTCTTTAGCAGCTTCTAGTTCTGATTTTGCAGCTTCAATATCAGAATTAATATCATCAATTGCTACACTTGGATCACAAGTTTCACCATCACCAGAATCCCCATAAACATATGCTCCAGTAGTTGATCTAAATGGCACTTCACCATCATCATTAGCACTTCCTGCTACATAAGTTTGATAAGTTCCTGAAATAGTGCATCCATCTTCATTATAATCATCTTCATTAGCAGCTGTTGCCATTAATAATAAATCATAATTTTCAATCATCGTTTCTTGAGCTTCAACAATTCTTTCTATAAATAATTCCATATTAATACTTTTATCTTCAGCTGTTCCGCCAGTATAACAATCTTTTTTACCTTCAACATGCGCAGATAATTGAAAATAACCTCCACAATTAACATCTTCAATAATAGGATTTAATTTTAAACCGCCTAGTTTTCCATTTTCAATTACATCTTTATAATCTTCTTTACAAAATACTTGACAATATTCATTACCAGAATCTATTCCACTATTTGCTAATTTATAAGAATTACCAGCATCATCTTCATTATCTAATATACATTTTTTAATATCTTCAGGTGCAGTAATTTCAGAAACTGCTTCATCTTCAACATCACTGCAAATTGGAACAGAAATAACAGTATCACAAACTTCTTGTGCGCATTTGATTGTTCCAGGTATACTCATTTTTCCTTCATCAAATTTTGTAATTACTAAAAATCTTTGAGTATCAGTTCTAGTAGTATCTTTTAATACAGCTCCTTGAAAACCTGTATTTTCATCAGTGTAGTTAAAATCTACTGTAAAATTCATACTTTCACAATTTTCATCAACAACTTTAGTAATATTTAACTTAATTTTTACAGTAGCATTTATAACACCGTCAACAGCTTCTAAATCTTGTGCAACATTTACACTTTCATTTAATTCAGAGTAATTTTCACCATCGATAGAATATTCCATAGAATCTATAGTAATACCAGCATTATTAGAAGTAGGTGTAACTTTAAAACCAGAAATAGAATTGTTTTCAGAAAAATCTGTTAACTTTAATTCAATAATAATATGCTCTTTTACTTGATCTTCATTTCTTTCATCTTGAACAGCATTTCCAACAGTATATTGAATACTACCAGATGCTGTTCCACTTTCCATAAAATTAGCAGCAGCATTAACACCTTCTTCAAAAAGCATTTTAGCAGCAGTAATTACATTGCCACCCACTGAACCAGAAGAATAATTAAATGCTGCATTAGGGCTATACCAAGAATAAGCACTTTTAGCACGATTTCTAAAACATTGAACCATATCAGATGAACCACTACAAGCACCAGAAGCAATAGTGGCATTATCAGAAAATTCAGCTGCCCATTCAATACCCAAGTTTGTATGAGCAGAAGATTTGTAAGTATATTGAGAGGCAGCTCCACCCCAATCGTATAGACCTAACATAAAAGCACGAATTGCTATACTAGTAGCATTATAAAAATCATTACCGCTAACTCCATTTAATGACGAATTAAATTGATTATAACCCTTTTCAAGAATTTTTAAAATTCCATAGTCAAATGCTCTAACTTCGTCAGAATTTTTTGAATCTCCTAATAATCTATCAATTTTATAAGTTGTTCCACCTGATTTATGTGGGTCCATACAATAGGTTGTATAAGTAGTTCCATTACTAGTAGAACTATATCCACCATTTGAATAAGCAATATTTTCACTACCAGTATTATATTCCAAGCCGCTTACAGATAATTGCCCAGTATAAGAAACATTAAAAGCATCGCCAACCTTAAAACCAGCAGCACTAACGCTTCCCATTATTATAAAAGAAAATATTAATATAATTGCATAACTAATTATTTTTTTCATTTTTATCCCCCCTACGTTTATATATAATAACCACTACAACCGCACCTACTACTAAAACTACGGCAATAGAAATGATAATAACTTTATTATCGTCTAGAAAATTCAAAAGTTTATTATACCAAATATTGTTTTCTTCTTCTTCCTTCTTTTCTTCTTCAACTTTAGCTATTTCATTTTTTATTTTTTTCTCAAAATCTGAAAAATCAACATGTTCATAAGTTACATATCTTTGACACAAATAATAATCAGGAACCTTTTCACAAACTGCATATGTTGAATAATCATTGTATCTTGGCAACGACACATATAATGTTCTTAATAAGCTATCTTCACAACCAGTTGCATCAGAAGAATAAATCTCAATTTTAAATTTTGTTAATTCCATAACATAATTCCATTCAATAGCTACATTGCCATTTTTGGTATCACTATAATTATAAATTAACTCAGTATCATCATAATCGTTTGTTACCTTAGCATACATATTTTCAGTCAAATTCAAAATATTAATTTGAAAGTAATCAGTCTCAGCATAATAATCATCAGCCTCAGGTGTGCCCAACAATTCATCTGGTGGATTATCAACTTTAAACCTTCTTACTCTAATTTCATAATTTGCTTTAATATTTACAGCTTCACTATTCAATTTCGATTGTTCTTCAATGTCACATTTCCTAGCAGCAGAACAACTAAAAGTAAATAAAAAGAAAGTAAAAACAAAAAATATACTCTTTTTAAATCTAGACATTTCGACACCTACCTATGATTTAGTTTATCATACATAGACACTTTTTTCAATTACTAAATTGTTTATTGTTAATCCTTTGTTAAAATGTTACATAGAAATTTTTTAGAAATGTTACATTATATTATATAATATGCATCTGAAAGGATGTGTTTTATTTTGAAAAAAGATAAGCAAAAAGCTTTAGAATTAGTAAAGCAAAAAATCAAT
>CASFPB010000025.1 GCA_949296605.1 uncultured bacterium | reverse complement strand
TTTAACAGATAAAGAAATAAGAGATATTTACAAAGGGTTATGGAAAATTGAAGAAACATTTAAAATTACTAAGTCTGAACTAGAAACTAGGCCAGTATTTGTTTGGACAGATGAAAGTATTGAATCTCATTTTCTATCTTGTTTCGTATCACTATTGATAATAAGATTATTAGAACAGAAATTAAACAGAAAATACTCAAATGAATATGTCATTAATTCTTTAGTTAAATATACAAGTACTAATTTAGAACATGACATCTATCTACAAAGTTTTAGAAACGATGTTATTAAAAATTTAGAAAAAATCTTTAATATTGATTTATCTCATAAATACCTTACTTTATCACAAATTAAAAAAATTTTAAATTTTTAGAAAATTATCTTTATTACACAACAATTAAAAATTAAGCTAGGCCTTATTGGACCTAGCTTTTTTCAATTTTGCTGTCAAAGAAAAGATACACTATTAATTAATTGTTGTCAAATACTATAAATTCTTTTGTCTAGTTCTTGATTCATTAGTTTTTGTATTAATATTAAATTTTCTACCTATTAATAATCCTTTTAATCTACACTCCATATAACTTTTATTTTTAACGCTTCTTTTTTAGTCATTATTTTCACCCATTCTTACTCTTTTAATGCCCTCAGTTGGCATATACGATAATTGATTTGTTAAATAATTACTTCGTTCCAATGGATCAGTTAATAAATTAATTAAACTAACGATATAATCCTTATTGCTAACAATTCTATTAATCATATCGTTGTACCCACTTCTAACCACACTCACACCAACAATCATATAAATTCCTGGATAAAGTTCAACAAATACTATATGCACATCACGATTCAATACTTCATATACACCAAATTCGATATCGTTATTAACATATACTTTTCTAAAACTTCTACAATTAATAGGATTAATTCGTTTAATTAATGAAAATACTCTATTTCTTATTCCTTTATCAATTAAATATAAATCTTTATCAAAATATGAATTGCCATTTTTATCAAGAAGGAATCCTAAATTATTATCATTTTCAGTTAACTCATTTTCACTTATTAAGTCCCCTAATTGATCAAATAATTCAATTAATTCATACTTAATATACATTTTATCATTTTCACAATCGCTAGATTGATATAATTCTTTACCAGCATTTATTTCTCCAAGTAAATGCAATATTTTTACATATTTTGAGTCTTTTGAATTCATAGTTTCCATTTTTTTATATGTTTCTTTTAATAAATCATCATATTCTGAAAATGGTTTATCAACTATTTCATCAGTAGCATCTATGTTAAGAAGCCCAAGTATGTATGCTTGTTCTTCCACAGATTTTCCGCTTTCTGCTAAAAGAAATTTAAATTCATCAATATCTTCCGGAGTTTTAATAATCTTACCGCTTTGATAATATTGATATAGAAGTTTAGCTGGTGATTTATATTGGTCTATTTCCACATTTGACTCATTAATTGTAATTTGCCTATTTTCAAAATCTTGGCAAAATTTTAAATACAATCGGTGAATTTTTTGATATACTTGAACATACAGTTTTTCATATTTAGCGCTTACCTCAATAGCTATTTTATAACCTCTATTATCAATAAATAAAATTTTTAATAAATCAAAAAATTTTTGATTATCAGCATTATAAACAAATGAACCATCAATATTATAATAAGCACCTAATTCTATGGGTATAACATTATCACTATTCTTTGTGTTTTGTTTCCTTTTGTTAATATTAAAATATATTGATGCCCCAATTAATTTATTAACATCTTCAATGTTTAAAACTCCCAAACTATAAAAATCAACTAGAAAAAATAAAAGTAAATCAAATTTTTCATTAAAATTAATTGCTTTTTCATTGTCAAAGGCTTTTATAAAATTTTGATATATAGTATCTTCAACAAGTAAATCCTCTAATATTTTTTTTAGTTTTTCTATTTCTTTTATAATGTTTGCTTTGATTTGTTGTTTACTTTCATTTGTATTTGATGCTACTCGGTATAAATCCCATTCTCTTATTACTTCTTCCAACTTTGCAATTTGGCTTTTAATATCCAATATTTCTTTACGAAGTTTGTTTCTATTTTTTCTTATTTCATTTTTAAATTTTACAAATGAATTATCTGCATTATCTGCCATTAGAACACATCCCCCTTTGGTTTTATGTCATAATATACCATAAAAATTAACAAAAAACAATTAAAAACCCGTTCAAAAAACGGACTTTATTTTAAAAATTTGCAGATTAATTTTATTTTTATAATTTTAAAATGTATAAAATTATCTTTTTCTTTTAATAAAACTATTATTTATTTCTAATAATACAATACCAATAATTGTAGGCAAAGAAATTGCATAAGGTAAAACATACCTAAAATAAGTATTTGCAGGTCCTGCAACATTCATTAAAATTAGTGAAAATGCTGGTGCTAGCAATAATATATATTTTTTCTTACTACAAATAATTAATATTACTAACAAAAATAAGTAAATCCATGTATAAAATCCACAATTAACACTTAATTGAACAACAGGAATATATTTAAAAACTTCACTATAACCTTTGATAAAATCTCTTCCAGTACTCATGATTTTAAGAAAATGATAATCATATCCCGCTTCAGGTAGCTTTTCGTTTAAGCCAGTATAGACATACCAACTATAAGTATTAGGATAAAAATATCCATAAACATTACTAATTGTAGCATTAAAATAAGTTCCAGGATGTTTAAAAAACATTTTAAACCAAACATTAAAATAACTTAACAACTCTTCATTTGTTGTCCATTTGTTATATTCATTTTTAACTTTATCAGATAAATCTGATTCATATCTATTTCCTAATGTTTCATAATTTAAAATTTTATCTATTATTTCTTTTTCTTCATCAGTTACATCATCTCCGTGATATTTTACATATCTTGCAGTTTGTTGAAAAGGAATAGATAACGCTTCTCTTACACTAGTATTAGGAATTTCTAGAAATGATAATACTTTTCCATAACCAAAATTAAATATTAAAGTAAATAAAAGTAACAATAATATTTGTTTTCTATTTTGCTTTTTTACTATTAAAGCAAAAGGTAAACTTAGTAAAATTAAATAAATACCATTATTTCTAAACAATATAACTAATACAATACAAATACTAAATATAATATATTCTTTAATTTTAAAATCATATTTAATAAATTGATAAAGCTTAATTATATATAACAAAACAAACATTGAAAATAAAGTATCTTTAACCCCTGTTATTGCATATAAAGGGAAAAATGGAATAATAATATAAATTGATAAAATAATTAATAAAATTTGAGACTTAACTTTTTCTTTATATAAGAAAGATAGTGAATAACTTAAAACAGAAATTACTACTAATACTTGAATTAAAGTATATAAAAATAAACCAAAATTAACATTACCAATAAAGACTCCAAATTTAAATAAACTTCCAATTAATAAGGTATGAATTATTGGATTAAAATTAGTAAGAGTTATATTATTGTTTATTACAACTATACTATCTAAATATCTTGTATGTAGTCCCAATACTTCTTTTATTTGATTAGCATTATCATAATTAATTACACCAGGATAAAATATAATTAGATAAATACCATATACTATAAACATAACTATAAAGCTAAAAATAAAAGGATGTTTATTAAAAGTATTTACTATTTTATTATTATACTCTCTAAATGTATGATTTTTTATAAAATATAATCCGGTATATAATATATTTTTAAATAGAAAATAAAAGCCTATAAATTTAATCATAGATACTAAAATATGTATTTCACTAAGTCCAACTAAATTAGGGGTTGTGTTAAAATCATAACTATAACCTAATATCATGAGAATAGTAAAAATAATTGATAATACATTGATAGATTTATAGTTCTTTTTAATGTTTATAAAGATTTTAAAATATAAGAAATATAAAATAATTAATATTATAATCATTCTTACATAATCAATAACACCATAATTAAATATAATACCACTTTCATTTAAATTAATACATAATGCTATAAAAGAAATTAAAGGCAAAATATATTTAATTACCCTATTATCTTTTTTATTATTATTGAATATAAATTTATTTTGAATAAAGAAATTACTTATAAAAATTAATACATCAATAAATGCTTTAATAAATGTAGAATAAATTGGTATAATTGAAGATAACCAAGATACCAATACCGCAGATAAAGTAACATTTACAATTACCAAACCAAAATATTGAATAAATGTGTTATCTTTTTCTTCCTTTTTATAATTAAATACTTTATGCTTATTAATTAAATAATTAATAAATGAAGATATTGCTCTTGCTAAGTATGTAGCAATAATTATAGCTCCAGCAATGTTCTTTTTAAATAACTCATAAAAAATAGTATATAACGCCATATCCAAAAAGAAAGATACCCCAGCAGACATTAAATACGTAAAATATAATTTATATTTGTTAAACAAAGCTTTAATTATCTTCATGATTACTATTTAACTCCTTTTTAAGTATTGCAACTTCTTGAGTTAAGGTTTTAATTTTATCTTGTAATATAGATACAAACATTGATAATGAAAATGCAATAATGATTAATAAAACAAATCCAAAAAAGAAAATCATATTTGAACTAACTTCAAAGCCTAAAAATTTGGAAATTTCGCCAATAAATGGAATTGATATTAATAATATCATTAATAAAATAATATAAGTAAACCACATTAAAGAAAATTGTAATGAAATTTTTCTTTTAAAAATATTTGAAAATATATATATTATAAAAAATAAACAAATTATAATTAATAAAACTATTAATCTTGAAGTCATTATCTATTTCCTTTCTTTGCTGTGATATTAGAGATAATTATAGCAAAACTAACCTTAATCATATAATAAATAGATTTCAAACCTCTAATTGAACTTTTTCCAGTTTTTCTTTCATTCATTTCAACAGGTATTTCCTTTACTTTTTTATTTTGCTTTAAAACTTGAACTAATGAATCAGGTTCTGGATAATCAATTGGATAATTATTAGCAAAATACTCAATAATATCTTTATTACAAGCTCTAAAACCACTTGTTACATCATAAATTTTAACACCAGTGCATATTTTAATAAGATTTGATAAAAAATTTATACCAACTCTTCTTAAGAAACTAGATTTAAATTTACTTAAATTTTCTACAAATCTAGAGCCTATTACTAAATCATAACCATTATTTATTTCATCACACAAATTTATTATATAAGATGGATTATGTTGATTATCACCATCTATTTGAATAGCTATATCATAATTTTTATAATAAGCATATTTATAACCAGTTTGAACTGCTCCACCGATACCTAAATTATTTGGTAAATCAATAAAATTTAACTTATTATCTAAACATACTTTTTTTGTATTATCACTTGATCCATCATTAATTATAATATAATCAATTAAATAATTATTTGTTTTTACCTTTTTTATATTACTTACTACATTTAATATACTTTTTTCTTCATTATAAGCAGGTATAATAATTAAAACACTTTTCATTTTACACTTCCATTACTATTGTTACAGGTCCATCATTTAAAATTGATACTTGCATATCAGCCCCAAAAATACCAGGTACTGTTTTTACATATTTATTTAATTCTTCATTGAATTTTTCATATAGTTTTATAGCTAAATTTCCATTTAAAGCTTTTACATATGATGGCCTATTACCCTTAGAAGTATCACCATATAATGTAAATTGAGAAATTGATAAAATTTTTCCTCCAACATCTAATATAGACTTATTCATTACACCATTTTCATCATCAAATATTCTCAAATTAACAATTTTTTTAACCATTTTTAGTATTTTTGCATAATCATCACCCTCAGTAAAGCCTACTAATATTACCATACCAGATGAAATTTCATTTATAAGTTTATTGTTTACTTCAACTTTGCTATATTTAGATCTTTGAACTACTACTTTCATTATCTAACTCCTTTAACAAAATATTTTTAATATCTAACCAACTATTAGCCCTAATAACTCCTTTTTGTTTTAAAAATTCTTCATCTAAATCTTGGTTATGATATGAAGAAAATAATATTTTTATATCAGCATTTTCCAAATTATCTATTTTATCATCAATTTTAATATTACAGTTTAGTAATGATTTATTATTGATAAATGCAAAATTTTCAACAGGAATAAATGGTAATTTTTCATATAAATAATTATGTTTATATAATAAAAGTATACCTGATTCTTTTGGGATTTCTTTTATTATATAAGCCGAGCAAATATAAATATCGTAATAATCTTTCAAAACATTTAAAACTTCTACAACGTTAGGCATTAGCACACCATAGTCATATTGATTTTTAGTAATAAAATATTTAAAAAAAGCATCTTTATCAGAAACTAAATCCTGCATATAATATCCTTTTATATCTTCCTTTGTATAATTTGTTCCTTCAAATTCATTAACTAGATGAAGAAATCCCCCCTCAGTTATTACTTCATCCATATCAACCATTATTGTTTTTTTCATAAATCCTCTTTCTTATAAATATTTACTTACCTCCACCACGTTATTTATTTTAAGTAGTGCATTCATTATTTTTTCTAATTCATCTTTATTTTTAATCCTAATATTTAACTCATAAATTAAACTGTTATCTTTGTTTATTTCACGACATGCTCTAACTAAAGAATCTTTTTTACCAATTTCTGTTATAATTTCCGCTAAAGTATTATTGTTATTTTTTATATAAACATAAATATTAGTATAATAATAATTATCACTTGCATCATTCCAACTTACTTCAATTGTTCTTTCACTATCATCTGGAATATTATTACAACCTTTTTTATGAACGCTAATTCCTTGTCCTTTGGTTACATAACCAACAATTTTATCACCTTTAACAGGCATACAACATTTAGCTATATTTACCATAATATTGCTAATACCTTCAACTAATATATCACTCTTATAATTAATTTTAGGTAAATCTCTTTTTCTTTCTAATAATGGATCTTCTACTTGATGTTTATCGTTATTAGATAAATTAATAATATATCCAGCAGTATAACGAAACGTTCCAATAGCAAAATAAATATCTTCAATATCTTTAAGTTTTAAATCTTTAATTAATTTATTAATTACATCAGTAGTTAATATTTCATTAAAAGACAATTTCCTTTTTCTTAATTCTTTTTCTAATATTTCTTTACCTTTTAAAATATAAGCTTCTTTATCCTTTTTACTAAAATAAGCTTTAATTTTATTTTTAGCTTGATTAGTTTTAGCTATATTAAGCCAATCTTTATTAGGAGTAGCACTAGCATTAGTTTTAATATTTACTACATCATCGTTATGAAGCTCATAAGAAAGCGGAACTATTTGATCATTAACTATTGCCCCAACTGTTGTATCCCCTACTTTTGAATGAATCCGATAGGCAAAATCTATTGGAGTAGAACCAACTGGTAATTCAACTACATCTCCTTTTGGAGTGTAAGTATAAATTAATTCAGAAAATATATTCGTATTAACAACATTTTCAAAATCAATATCGGACTCATTAGTATTTGCTTCAATAACATTACGAAACATTTCTAATTTTTGTTCCATAATATTTTGAATTTTCTTAGTTCCTTTTTCCTTATAAGACCAATGACTGGCTACCCCTTTTTCAGCAATTTCATCCATTTCATATGTTCTAACTTGAATTTCAAAAACTTTTCCATCCACACCAAAAACAGTTGTATGAAGTGATTGATACATATTTTCTTTGGGACTCGCAATATAATCTTTAAATCTTTTAGACATTGGTCTAAATCTTGAATGAATTAAACCTATTACTTGGTAACATTCAGCTTCTTCATTAACAAAAACTCTTAAAGCTAAAATATCATATATTTTATCCCATTCTTTACCATTACTAAGTTTATTATAAATACTATATACACTTTTAACTCTTCCTTTTATTTCAAACTTAATACCTGCATCTGTCAAAAGTTCTATAATACTTTCTTTCATATCCTCTAGATATTTATTTAATTCTGTAACAGTATTATTAAGCTTTTCTAAAATATCATTATAAACATCTGGTTTTAAATAATATAAGGATAAATTTTCAAGTTCACTTTTAATTGAATTTATACCTAGTCTATGGGCAATTGGCACTAATACATTCATTGTTTCATTAGCTTTTTCTTTTTGCTTTGCTGGATTAATGGCCCAATTAGTTCTCATATTATGTAATCTATCTGCAAGTTTAATGTATAAAACTCTAACATCTTCTGCTAAACCTACTAAAATTTTTCTCAAATAAATAATTGATGATTCATTATTATCAGGAAGTTCAAGCTTATTTATTTTTGATACAGATTGCACTATTTTTGCCACTTCTTCACCAAAATCATTTTGTAAGTCTTCATAAGTTTTATTACCATTATTAATTACTTCATGAAGTAATGAAGCAATAATTGTAGTATCATCAACATTTAAATCCATTAAAATCTTTGTTACTTCAAGTGGATGAGTAATAAAATCATCACCACTAAGCCTTTTCATTCCCTTGTGTTCATTTAAAGCATATGAATATGCTTTTTTTATTTCCTCATAATTTTCTCTTTCTTTTAATCTATCCTCTAAATCTTTAAATGTTATTGTATCTTCCATAAGTCACCTCATATTTATTTAAAGTATTTAAAAATTTTTACATATATTTATTATATAACACTTTAAGTTTTATTTAAAGGAGATTTATGGCAAAAAAAAATAATCTATTTATAAAATCTACTCTAATATTAATACTAAGTGGTTTTTTAACAAAATTTATAGGTTTTGTTATTAGAATTGTATATACAAGAATAATTGGCCCATATGGAATAAGCTTATATGCTATTGCAACCCCAACTTATTCACTACTATTAACAATAGCTACTCTTGCTATACCAATTTCTATATCTAAATTAGTAGCTGAAAATAAAGGTCGAAGTATTAGAATATTAACTACTGCAGCTGCAATTATTTTAACAATTAATGCAATACTTATTTTAATAATATTTGCAAGTAGCAATTTTATAGCAGAAGTATTATTAAAAGAACCACTAGCATCTCCTATTTTAAAAGCAATGGTATTAACTTTACCATTTGTATCCATTTCTAGTGTCTTAAAAGGTTATTTTGCAGGTAAACAAAACATGATACCCCATGCAACAAGTAATATTTTAGAACAAATAGTTAGATTAATAATAATAGTAGCAATCCTACCAATTTTAATGAAAAAAAATGTTTTAATTGCAATACTCGGACTAATACTACTAACTATTGTATCAGAAATAACTAGTATTATTGTGTTTTTCTTCTTTTTACCTAAAAAAATTAATTTTAATACAAACTTAAAACCCAACATGACAATAACAAAAGATATTTTAGATATATCTATACCGACTGTATCAAGTAGGATAGTAGGAAACATTGGCTATTTTTTTGAGCCTATAATACTTACAAACTTGCTTTTATTAACCGGCTACAACAATCAATATATATTGGCTGAATATGGTGCATATAATGCTTATAGTATTTCTCTTTTAACTATGCCGTCATTTTTTATTGCGGCAGTTGCAACATCACTTCTTCCAGAAGTAAGTAAATTTTATACAAGTGGAAATATGATAATGGTAAAAAGAAGAATAAAACAAGGTTTATTATTTGCATTTGTTATTGGAATAGTTTTTTCTACTTTTATTTTTTTATTTAGAGATCCACTACTATTTTCACTTTATAAAACCACAATAGGAAGCAAATATATTAAAATACTTGCTCCCATATTTGTTCTATTTTATTTAGAAGGTGTTTTAACATCAAGTCTTCAAGCCATGGGATATGCTAAAACAACTATGAAAATATCTTTATATGGTGTTTTAATTAAACTTATTTTTTTAAGTATATTATCCCTTTGTCATATTGGTATATATAGTTTAGTTATATCTGAGATAATAAACATACTTTTTGTTGTATATCTTAATTTTAAATGCTTAAATCAAAAACTTAATTAATCCTTATTGGATCACTTTTTGTTCCAGAACCACCGGAGTATGTAATAGAAGAATTTAAATAAAATACAGGACGAGTTCCATGATTAGTAAAATTTGTTTTATGACTAACTAGATATGAACCATCACTTACCAAAGCTTTTTCATTGTTGTCAGTCACTCTTGTAATCATCCATTCTTGAGGAAAACTTCCTGGATTTTTATTCCAATTATAATCTGATGCATCCCATCTAAGTTTTCCTAAATTAGTTAACCAATCATTAGGTAATGATGCATAACCCCAATCAGATGCATACATAAGTCCAATTTTAGCTGAGTATGTTGTATTAATTCTATTGGAACCTAATTCATAATCGTATGATATTTTAACTGGTGAATCAATTATATATTGTTCTGGGCCACCGCCAACATACCAAGTCGCAATTGCTATTTTATTAGACCAAACACTACTATTTAACCTAGATATAAATAACTGATTAAGAGTATATGTATTCATTGAACTTTCCGCCCAGTTATTGTTTAATATACTACTTGAACCGCTCCAATAAGTATTATAAAATACGGAATACTTTATTAGTTTAACTTGTGTTCCAAAAACTCCAATTATTCGATACAAATTGTCATCTGGGCACCAATCACTAGCATAAGTCCCGGTGGAATCTTCGTATGCAAAACAAACATAATTGTTTGGATTTGCTCCACTATATCGATATGAATTATCGCCAGCTTCCTGATTCGCATTTGTATATGTTCCTATTCCATCATGATAATATAAACCTCCAGTTGATTCCCAATAAGTATTATAATAATTTTTTATACAACTAGCTAAATTATTACCATTAGAACAAACGCTTGTTAAAGAGGGAAACGATGATAAAGTAGAAACATTTAAATTATAAACATTGGATGAAAATCCATTTGAATCAATTGCATACACTTTAATACTATAATCGGTTCCTAAATTTAAACTCGAAAAAGTCCAATTACTATTACTTGATTCATTATAAAAATTTCCATTATCAATACTATAATAATATTTTGTTATAGGATTAGTTCCAGCAACTGCTGAAACATCAATAGATATAACATTACTTGTTATTTTATTAGTTTCTACATTATTTATTTTAATGGTTGCATATTTATCAAAATATACATAACATCTATCACTTGTATTAGACTCCATTATTACCTTATTTGTCTCACTATTCCAAGAAAGAGTTCCACCATTTTCACATCCAGATAATCTTTCGTTAAAAATATATCCTTCCTGCGGCCATGAAGTATCCGTAGTAGTTTCATATTCTCCACTTCCTGATGCCGTTTCATACATCATAGTAATTGCATTTGAATTTATTATATGAGTTTTAGTATCATTTTTTAATATTACATTTTCTTCCTTAATAAAATATTTTTTTTGCATATATATTAGAAAAAACGTGCAAAATATAACTAATAAAACACATATCATAACTAAATTTTTATTACTACTTAAAAGCTTCATAAAATACTCCTTAACTTATTTTAAGTTATCTAAAACAAGTATAACTTATTTTAAGTTACAGGTCAATAACTTATTTTAAGTTATGATATGGTCTTTTTGGTGATAAGATATGAATAGATTAAAAGAACTAAGAGAAGATAAAGATTTATTTCAAAAAGATATAGCTAAAATTTTAAATATGTCACAAACAGGATATTCACAATACGAAACAGAAACTAATGATATTCCAACAGAAGTTTTAAAAAAACTGGCTAATTTTTATAATACCAGTATAGATTATTTACTATATGAAACAGATGAAAGAAAACCATATTCTAAATCAATAATGCAAACAAAAAACAAGTTTTAAAACTTGTTTTTTTATTGATTACTTTCTTTAATAATTTCCAAAGCTTTATGCATCTTTAAATCATATTCAATAACATCCATTGAACCATAAGCTTTAACTAATTCTTCAACTGAAACGTTATATTGTTTTGCCATTTCTTCAGCTCTTGCTTTAATTTCTTCTTCTGTAAATTTAAGATTTTCTAATTCAGCAACGCCTTCAATTAAGTAACGATATTTAACTCTTTTTTCAGCTTCAGGAGCCATCATTTTATGTAAATCTTCTTCTTTTGTTCCAGTCATTTTATAATAATCATCAATATTCATACCTTGCATTTGAAGTTGTGTAGCATATTGATCAATCATTCTGTGAACTTCATCGTCAATTATTTCTTCATTTATATCAACTTTCATATTTTCAGATGCTTTTTCTAAAAGCTTATCAACAAATTCATCATCAATTTGATGTTCTTTACGATGTTTGATATCTTCTTTTATTTTAGTCTTTAATTCTTCTTCTGTTTTAACATCATCATAACCTAAATCTTTAAAGAAATCTTCATTAATATCAGGTAAAACTCTTGTTTTTACTTCATTAACTTTAACTTTGAATGTAACATCTTTACCTTTCAAATCTTCAACATAATTTTCAGGAAATTTTAATTCTAATGTTTTTTCTTCACCGCTCTTAAGGCCGATTAATCCTTCTTCAAATCCTGGAATAAATGAATGAGATCCAATTTCAAGTGGATAATTTTCTCCTTTACCGCCATCTATTTCTTTACCATCAACTATTCCAGTGAAATCAATAACAGCAGTATCTCCTTCAGCTATAACTCCATTTTCTTTAACTACAACATCTGCTAAATGTTCTCTTAAATGATCAATTTCATGTTTAATTTCTTCATCAGTTACTTTAGCTTTTTCTTTTTTAACATTTAATTTTTTATATTCTCCTATAGAAACTTCTGGTTTAGTAATAATAGTAAACTTAAATATTACATTTGAATCACTAATACCTGTCACATCAACTTTAGGTTCAATAACAGGAACTAACTTAGAATCTTCTAAAGCCTTTTTGTATGCAATACTAATACAAGCATCTACTGCATCCATGTATAAAGATTCAATTCCAAATTTCTTTAAATAAATTTCTTTTGGAGCTGCCCCTTTACGAAATCCATCAATTTTTGCATCTTTATTTTTTTTCTTAAAAGTAGCATCTAATGCTGATTTCCATTCTTTATCAAGTTTAATTTCAATTTCATGTACGTTTTTCTTCATAATATTTCCTTTCCTAACACCCATTATTATATTATAAGTTATAAAATTTAGCAATTAATATCAATTTTAATAATCAAAAAACTAACACAACAGTTAGTTTTAAGCTATTTTTTCTATTTTAATATTATAACCACCATTTGGTGAAGCAACTTCTACTATATCACCAATTTTATGTTTAAGTAAAGCTATTCCTAATGGTGATTCATTTGATATTTTATTTTCAAATGGATCAGCTTCCATAGAACCAACTAATTTATATTCTTCAGTTTCTCCATCATCATAACTAATAGTAACAGTTGAGCCTAAATCAACAATACCATTATCCTTATTATCGATTATTTCAGCATGTTCAAGCTTATATTCTAATTCTTGAATTTTTGCTTCAATCATGGCTTGTTCATTTCTAGCAGCATCATAATCAGCATTTTCAGATAAATCCCCTTGAGCTCTTGCTTCTTTTAAAGCTTTAATAACTTCAGGACGACGAACATTTTTTAAATCATTTAATTCAGTTTCAGCTTCTAAAAAACCTTCAGCAGTCATGATAAATTTATTTTCTTTTTTCATTTTATATCTCCTTTTTACTTCATTTTCAGTTCATAATAATACTATAAAAAATCATTTTTGTCAAATACTTTTAAACGCATCATGTCATCTTTTTCAACCGCTTTATTTAATGGGATTTTAACAATTGCTTTTGGATGTCTTGATACATCAATTTCTTCTAGATTTTCATTATATATTTTATTAATAGTCCAATTAAAAGTTTCCATATTTGGTCCAAAAAATTGAACTTCATCTCCAACTTTAAAATAATTTCTAGATTCTAAGATAACCATTTTATTTTCTTTATCATATCCTAAAACTAGTCCTAAAAAATCTTGATTAGATAACTCTTCTCTGCTATTAAAATATTGTTCATCAACGCCTGGAAGTTTATCATAAAATTGTGGAGTAGATTCACGGTTTGCACACCTATTAAGGATATTTAAATAATAATTTTCTAAGTTGCTTGTCAATTTATTATTTAATGCTGCATCAATCATTCTTCTATAACAAAGAATGACTGTAGAAATATAATATATTGAACGCATTCTTCCTTCTATTTTAAATGAATCGACTCCTAAATCAATTTCATCTTTAATAAATGGAATCATATTTAAATCTTTTGGAGTTATTGTTAAATCAGGTTTATCTAAAACATTAAAATTCCAACGGCAAATTTGGGCACATCCCCCCCTATTTGAATCTCTTAAAGTTACATAATTAGATAATACACACTTACCGCTAAAAGACGTGCACATTGCTCCATGTATAAATGTTTCAACCTCAATACCAGTATCTTTTATTATTTTTATTTGTTCTTTTGATGCTTCCCTAGCCATTACTACTCTACTAACACCCAAATTTTTCCAAAATTTAACAGCTCTTTTGTTAAGAAGGCTAGCTTGAGTAGATAAACAAACACTAAAATTAAGATTTAATTCTTTTACTTTTTTTATAACTAAAATATCACTTGCAATTATTCCATCAACGTTTATGGAATCTAAATATTTTAAATATTCATCTAAACCTACTAAATCTTGATTATGAAATACAATATTTACAGTAATATAAACCTTTTTATTAATACTATGAGCATAAGTAGTAGCTTCCTTCATTTCTTCTAAGTTAAAGTTTTTAGCATTTGCTCTTAAACTAAAATTTTGTCCACCAAAATAAACAGCATCAGCGCCATACAAAAATGCAAACTTTAATTTTTCAAAATCTCCAGCTGGGGCAAGTAATTCAGTCATTAATATCACCCACTTTATAAATAGTTGGCTTATCTAAAAATAGCATATCCGAATTAATATCATCTATCTTATTATCTTTAATTAAGGGTAATATTTTATCTTGTTCTAAATCAATTAAATCATACCAATAAAATAATACATTAGAACAATTTAATAATTCAAGTCCATTAAAGTATTTACCAGCATAAAACTTTGTTCCATAGTCGTTTTCAATAATCTTAAAATATTTTAATGGAGAAATTGTAGCATCCATTTTTCTTTCAATTTTTAAATTGCGATATATTGCATAATTACTAAGTAGTAGTCTTCTTGAGTACATCAAAGTTTTTAAACCAAATACATTTACTACTAATGGTTTATTTGCTTTTTTTAATATTTCTTCAATTTCTTCTTTAGTTAAATCATTAGATATTATTACACTATCAACGTATTCTAAATAATAATTAATAGACTCATAATTTGTTGCTATATGATCTAACAATAATATTTTAGTCATAGGTAAATCTTTAACAATTTCAATTATACCTATATCATCAAAAACAATACCCTTAGCTTTACTGTTTGCTAAAAGTTTTTCTAATATGTCTAAATCTTTATCTTCTAAAATTCTATTTACTAATATGTATCCATCTATTTCATCAATAGAAAATTCTATTTCATAACCTACGCAAAAAGATTTAAGAGGATATAAAAGTTCTACATCCCTAATACCTCTTAAATCATTTATTATTTCTCTATTAATAACCGTAACTAATTTATTTTTCATCTTTCTTCCATGTGCTTATTGATAATCCATCTCCAATATCTTTAAAAACAGTATCAAATTCTTCATTGTTTTTTAAAAATGCAATATATCCTTCAATTTTTTCTACTAAACTTTTCAAATTTCCTTTATCTAATTTACTTGATTCACCTACATAACCATGAAACTTTAAGTTATCAGTAATTATAACTCCTCCTGGATTTAAAAAGTTTTTATATTTTTCAAAAAACTTAATATATTGCCCCTTTGCAGCATCAATAAATATCAAATCATAACGTAATTCTTCACTTAAATTAAGTTCTAATGCATCTTGATAAACTACATTTATTTTCTTTTCTAAACCACATTTTTTAACGTTTTTTAAGCATTCCATATATCTTGTTTCATCACGTTCAATAGTTGTAACAACTACATCTTTATCACTTGATGCCATAAGTATTGCAGAATAACCTATTGCACTACCTATTTCTAAAATACTTTTAACATTATGTTCTTTTATGTATCGCATTATAAATGCAATTGATTTTTTTTCAATTATTGGAACATTATTTTCAATTGCATATTTTTCCATTTCCAATATATGTTCTTTCAATTTTTACTCACCTTATCCATATAATCTTTTAAATTCTAAAAATTCATTATAATCCGCAGTAAAATAAACATTACCAGTAACAATATCTGCAAAAAAATACAAATAATCAGTATTTGATGGATTTAATGCAGCTTTAATGCTATCAAATGACGGATTACAAATAGGCCCAATAGGTAAACCAATTAAATCAGACCTACGTGTATTATAAGGATTTTTATCATTTAAGTCAACATCCGTTAATGTTTCTTTCATATCTTTTTGAACTCCATAATATGTAGTTACATCCATACCCAAATTCATATTAACGCTTAATCTTTTATATATTACTTGACTAACTTTAGTTCTATCTTCATAATTTATAGCTTCTTTTTCAATTATACTTGCCATTGTAAGTATTTCATGAACTGAATAAGAACTATTATTAATTTTATCTTTTAAAGGTTCTATTTTTTTTGAAGTTTCATCAAGCATTTTTTTAACAACTGCTTCCAAAGTTGTATCTACATAAAAATTATACGTATTAGGATATAAATATCCTTCTAATGAATAATAAATATCACTATTTAAAATTTCATCATCTAAAAACCAATATTCATCAATTAATTTTTTTAAAAAATCTTTATTATTAATTTCTTCACATATAGTATCATATTCCAAATTAGTATTTTCTGCTACTAATTTTAAATATTCTTTTAAAGTTTTTCCTTCTTTAAAAGTAATACTTACTTCTTCTTTTTTCTCGTCCTTTATTTTTCCTTCACTTAATACTTCAATTATGTCATTAACAGACATGTTTCTATTAAGTTCGTAATTGCCAGCTTGAATATTAGTTTTTCCAGAAATAAATATATATATTAATGCACTATACTCATTTTTTATTAAATCCGCATTCTTTAAATTATCTACTATAGTCTTTTTACTATCGCCATTTGCCACTGTAAAATTTACTACTTCACTTTTTTTTGAAACCGGATTAAGTGATGAAAAAAATAAAATAACAATTATAGCAATTATGCTTAAAATAACACTAGCAATTATTATTAGTTTTTTTTTATTCACTACTATCTCCTCGATTCATTTTATTTTGTATTTGCATTAAAATGCTATCTAAAAATTCTAAAACAATTTCATCATCTACTGGTTTAATAGATTGTTTGCCATCCACAAATTCATAATTACCAGCATATGCAATAGTATCACCATAATCATTTTGTTCATTTTTAGTATAAATTATATAAGTTTTATCATTAGCTTCAATATTTAATAATACTTTATACATTTCTTTTTCATTACCATTTTCAATTATTAAATTATTTTCCTTCATTTTCTATCCTCTTTATATAACTTTCTAAAATTAATACTGCAGATAATATATCAGTATTTCCACTTTTATTTATTTTTTTTACTCCATTATTCTTCATAATATTTATTGCTTCTACAGTAGTAAGTCTTTCGTCTTCTAAATGAACTGCAATATTATTTTCTTCTAACATATTTTTAAAATTAATACTTCTAGTTGCAGCAAAACCCATTGAATTATCCATATTTTTCGGCAATCCTAAAACTACATCAGTTATATTATATTCTTTTATAATATCTAAGACTTCTTTTAAAGCTGTATTATAATCTTCTTTTTTAAATTTAATTAATACTAATGGACTAACAATAGTATTAGTTTTATCAGTTATTGATACACCTAAACTAGTAGTTCCTAAATCTAAACCTATAAATCTTTTCATTTTCCTAAATATGAATTAACTAAAGCTGTTAAAATTTCACTACGATTGTATTTGCTTATCTTTTTTCTAGAATCATTAAAATTTGTAATATATTTAATATCCCCAGTTGTAATATATCCTACTAATTGACTTGTTGGATCATAACCTTTAAATTCTAAAGCTTCTACTACTTCATTTATAGTCATAAGTATTAATTCTTGTCTCAATTCAGCAACATTAAAGATACTTGTTTTATTTAAATCCATTTAACCACCTACTTTTTTATTGCTACAATAATTCTAACAAATTATGCTTTATTAAGCAATATAAAACCAAGAAAAAAGATAGAAGAAAATTATCTATCTTTTGAGGATAAGGCAATACCAACTTATCTTTTTATTGTTTATATTTTAGAAAACTTTAATTTTAATATATTGTAGGAACTATAAGACTATAATTTATATTATAGAAAGGTTTGTAAAAGAGTTAATGATCAATAAACAAAAAAATATCTAACCTCGTCCTCCGTAAAGATAATATCATAAAAAATATTAAAAAATAATGATAAAAACGTGAAATATATGTGAATTTATTTAAATTCTTCTTCTCTATCTTTAAAAAATTTATAAAACTCTTTAACATTATCTAATTCACTCCATTTTCTTGTTTTGACCGGAATAGAATCTAAATCATAAATTAAGGCGTCTTTAATACCTAATATAAATGGTGAATGAGTAGCGATAATAAACTGACAATTAAAAAATCTCACAGAATCTTCTAAAAACTTTGCTAATTTAATTTGCATAATCGGAGATAAACTATTTTCGGGTTCATCTAATATAAAAATGCCATTTTCAGTTATTTCTTTTGTAAAATACATTAATGCTGTTTCTCCATTTGACTGCTCAACAATATCTTTTGCTAATATATTTTCTCTAACGTATTTTGACATAGTTTTCTTTCTTGCACTAATTACCTTTTTCATTTCTTCAATATCTGTTACATCTTTTGCTTTTTTATAATATTTATTATCAACAAATTCATTAACTAAATTATTTCTCTGATTAACAAGATTACTATTTATACATTTAACATTAATTAAATAGTCAAATATATCTTCACTATTTATCATTTTGGTTTCAAAACAATTATTATTATTCATATCATATTTACAAAATTTTAAGTAATTAGTAAAGTTTTCACCTTTTAATAATTGAAGATTTCTAGAAGCACTTATTTTATTAGCAATTATATTTAATAGCGTTGACTTGCCAGAACCATTATTTCCATAAAAAATAGTTATATCACTAAAACTAATGTTTTCAAGTTTCTTATTTGGAAATATTAAAAAAGGATAATTATTTTTTATATATGTGCGAGTCTCTCCAGAAAGCATATACATTTCTTCTTCACTATTCAATAATTTAAATGATTTTAAATAAACCATACTTATCACCAACAATATAATATCAAATATATATAATTTTATCAATCATTTGTTCGCTTATTTGTAAAATTAATTTTTTTATTACTTTTTATAAAAAAAACTTGAAACAAAAATACTTATGTGCTATGATTATTGTGCATGGACCTCTAGCTCAGTTGGTTAGAGCATCCGGCTCATAACCGGGCGGTCGTAGGTTCGAGTCCTACGAGGTCCACCATTTTTTTTATTTGCAGGTATGGCGGAATTGGTAGACGCGATAGACTTAGGATCTATTGGATTATTCTGTGGGGGTTCAAGTCCCTCTACCTGCACCAAAATAATAATTTTAACTGGCTTTTGTCAGTTTTTTTGTTTTTTAAATATTTATAAAAATAAAAAAATAATGCACTTTATATTTATTAATCTTATCTTTCTAAAATGCATTATTTTTATTATTATATTACAAAACAATTTAATCTTTTTTTAATCTTGTTAAACTTATTGGTTTAGTTAAATTAGTATCTATTGCCCAAGTAAACTTTCTTAAATAACTATTATTAATATCTTTAAAACCATGAGCTAATAAATCTTCTACTTTTTCTTCATTAGTCATGCCTAAATCTTTTATTTTTATAGTTTTTATTTCACCCGTCCTAACATCAACGAATGTTGCATAAGTTATAATATGACATACACCATCAATTACATCTTCACAAAAAGATTTTTCCAATAGGCTATAATAAAGTGGAAAATATAAAGAACGTATTGTATTTGTAAATCCTTCTGCCATACAATTAAAATTAGAAGCTCTAAATTTAGTCATACTAACCATACCAGATATATTAACTACATTCTCCATAATAACTGGTAAATCATAATCTTCAACTGTCATTGTATTTACATGAACAAATTCATAATAGCTTTTCTTATCAACATTAACTAAATTTACCTTATAAAAAACAATATCTATTTTATTTTCTTCATTTAAAACTATATCATAAACATGATACATTAAAATCACCCCGTGGAGGTATTATAGCATAATATGTAAAAAAATAAAAGACTTAAGTAACCCCCTTTAACTTAAGTCTTTTATAACATAATTATTTATCTTGTAACATATTTAATAAATCTATTTTAAACATATCTTTTGAAGCGTTTGCTTTAGAAATCATTATACCCTTATAAGTTGTAAGTTCAGATCTATGTCCTTCTAATAAGATATCAGCTGGATTAATTGTTTCAAGAACTACAACTTCTTCTTTTTTGTGAACAGTATAAATCAATTTAACTTCCCCATGAATTTGTGTAAACATTTTATCACTTGGTAACTTAAGTTCATAAGTTTCTGTTCCATTTTTCTTATTTACAGAAATTAATTCTCCTACAAAATTACCATTTCTTAAAGCTGGATAATAATCAAAATTTAGCTTTTTGAAAGCAAGCATATTATATTTTTTTAATGCTCTTTCCAACTTTTTAAATTCATTTTCACAAACGTATTCTAAAACATATCCTTTCATTTTACCATACCCCCTAATTACTCGAACAATATCATTATACCACAAACTACTTTTCTTGTCAAATTTGTGTAAATTTTTCATATCATTCGTAGTATTTCCACCTTGGAGCTAAAGTATACCAAATATTTCCTTTTTTGTCAAATTGTCTTTTTTTTCGACGTTTTTATCCATATTTTTATAATAATATATAATATAATTAAAACTAAAACCACCTTAGAATACCTTTTTATTATATTAGCAAATATCGTCCAATTATCTCCTAAAAGAACTCCTGCATAAACTAAAACTGTATTCCAAATTGCACTTCCAATAGTAGTTAATAATAAAAATTTACCCATATTCATTTTATTTAAGCCAGCAGGAATAGAAATTAAACTACGAACTATTGGAACAAACCTACAAAATAAAACAGCACTATTTCCCTTTTTATTAAAAGATTCATTTGCTTTTTTAATATCTTCATCTTTTATTTTTATAAACTTTAATTTTCTTACATTATAACCTAAATAATATAAAATAATTGCTCCAATTAATGAACCAATTGTAGAACTAATAATTACTCCAATTGGATTTAACGATGTATTTATAGTTAAAAATCCTCCAAATGTTAAAATAACTTCAGATGGTATCGGTGGAAATATATTTTCTATGGCTATTAAAAAACAAATTCCAATATAACCCCATTTACCCATAACAATTAAAATAAAATTAGACATATAACCCCCCACAAATAAAAAATAATTGGTTTAAATTTTAAGTTTTACAATAGTTTCACCTAAATTCCAATTATTTCTTCTAAATTCTAAAACATTTTTATTATTTTTTAATACTTTATTTACTTCTTCAGTTAAAATATTAGTGCTTTTACCATGTATAATAATTATATATTCATTTTTAAGTAATATATTATCATTAATAAAGCTATTTACTAATACTTCTACCATTGCTACAATTTCTCCATGCAAGTCAAGTTTTGGAGTTTTACTAGTAATCATTTAGTTCCTTGTTGATTATTATTAACTTGATTATTTTGTGGTGTTTGATTATTTAAATTCATAGATTTAGTGTAATAATCTAATACTTCTGATAACATTGGTATTGATAATCTAGATCCCATTTTTTGAATAGATAAACCTGCTGCTATATTTGCAAGTGTTACTATTTTATCCATATCAAAATTGTTAGCAAGTCCATAAACAAAAGCCCCATGGAATATATCACCAGCACCAGTGGTATCAACAGCATTACATTTAAGCCCAGGCATTATTTTAACTTGATTATTAACTTGGTATAATGCCCCATGTTCTTCCAAAGTAACAACAATATTAGCATTTGGATACTTATTTTGTAATTTTGTATAAATATTTACTAAACTTTGAGGATGGACATAATCAAATTTTAAACCAGTTACAGTCTCAGCAAATCCTTTACTACATACAATATATTTAATATATTTACATAATTCAAGTAATTCTTGAGTAACTCTACCTGCATCAATTACACTAATAGCATTAGGAAATTTAGTAACAGCATTTTGACTTGCGCCATAGTCATGACCATCAGTAAGTACAATGTCTGGTGTAAAATTATAATCATATTTTTTTAATGGAGGATGTTCAGTTGCGACATTAAAAACCGTTCTATTTCCATTCTTTTTATTAATTAATATAAATGAAAATGAAGTATCTTTATCATAAACAGTTTCAATAAATTCAGTATTAACTCCAACATCTTGGAATTCTTTTTTGATTCTTGCACCAAAATCATCAGACCCAACAACTGATTGAATTACAGTTTCTACTCCCCATTTACCAAGCAAAAAGGCAGCATTTCCTGCTGGACCACCTCCAGCTGAATACTTTTCATTATATCTATATTTTGTATTTTCAATTGGATAATCATCAACCGGAACAGTTACATCCCAACTTGAATGCCCTATACATAATACTTTCACAAAATCATCCTTTCTATTACTATTATTTGTTGATAACTCGGACCACGTCGGTTTAAGATGCCGACGTGGCCTTTTTTAGGTTTCTCACACCGAAACCCTAAATGGCGAAGTCTTAGTTCCATCTCCACTAACATATAAGATATTAGACTTCAGATAAAAGACAGGCCTAACGGAGTAGCCGTAATACGCGCCGTTACAGCTCAAATTGCCGTTATTATTCAGATAACACACATAGTAAGAGGCAGACGAGTGTGGTGTCATTGTCCATTCAATTAACCCCATATATAACCAATTATTTTGCACTATTGTTGTTGAATTATATGAACTTAAACTTGTTTTCCATGCATCTGGATATGCTGCATATCCATAATCACTAACATACATTAATCCTATTTTTGTAGAATTTCCATTTGCATTTGTTGGTCCATATGTTGTTGGATTACTTCCATATCCTGTATTATTCCTTTCACCAGTATAAAAACTTTTTGCTGTATTACTATAAGACGTCATTCCGCCTAAATACCATGTTGCATCCTCTATCATAGAATTCCATGAACTTTTTAAATAATTTAAATATATATTATTTAAATTTGTTTTATTTAATTCACTTGTTGTCCAATTATTTGATCCTAATGAACTTACACTTGTATCATAATTCCATTTATATCCTGCTATTGTGCTTGTATCCATACTTCCTTTATAATCTGAAATAACATTATCATAATTTCCATAATAATCTCTTCCATTAGTCCCAAGCATAGCACTTGTTGTATAATCAGCTTTTATTAATTTAACATTGTATTCTCCATCACTATCTTCATCAAATACACCAATTATACGATACAAATATTCATCTGGACAAGTATCAGCATCACTTCCAAAACACACATAATTATTTGGATTTGCTCCACTATAACGATATGAGTTATCTCCGGCTTCTTGGTCTGCATTAGTATAACTTCCTACTCCATCATGATAATATATACCATTTTCTCCATCAGTTGTATAAATATTATTAATAATATAATCAGCTAAGGTAGGCTTTACTTCATTTTTTTGTAGCATTACTTCAGTAGTCATACTATTACCAAAATTAGCTGACTGATCAAAACCCAAGTTCAAATATGTAATAGTAAACGTCCATTCTTGAACAGTTGCATCAGTTGATGAATTAGATGTAATTGAATAACTACTTGCAACATTAAATAAACCACTTGTTGTAGTAATATCAAAACCACTAACACCACTAAATGTTCCATATGTAAGACCTTCAATGTTAGTAATTTCATTTTCCCCTTGTTTTACTGTTAAAATAATTTCAGGAGTAGAACCATCAGAATAAATAAAAGTATTATTTGAAATTTTAAAATAAACATAATAACCATATTCTGCTGTATCATTCGTCGTATTTGCTAAAAGTGACGCACTAGAAGTTGAACTAGAAACTAAATTTTCTCCATTTTCTGGTAATGTCGTTGGTGTTGCATTAATCGAAAGTGGGTCTCCTATATTAAATTTTAATTCATCAACATCATCACTATTAAGAGTAATATTCCCTTTAGCTTCATTTATACTAGCACCAAGATAAGCATAAGTAATTCTAACAATTAAAATTATTAATAAGCCTATAATTAATACACCTAAAAAATATAACAATTTATTATTTTTTATTCTATTTATCAATTTCACTTGACTCACCCTACTATTATTTATAGTATAGCATAAAAATTAAAAAAGACATAGTCTTTTTTTAGAAAAATTATTTAACCTCTGTTTTCTTAATTATATATATTTTTTTATTTTTATAAAAAGCATAAAAGATATCTTTGGAAGATAAATTTTTACTACTCAATTCTTCATTTAACCAATCTTCTGTTTTTTTTATGTGTTTAAGTGAACTATTTTGTATACAGCCATCTAAAATTAAAGGCATCGGATAACTACTTTTAAGTTTAAATAAATTATATTTAAAAACTGATAACTCTCCATTAGGTTCTAAAAAAGCATATTCAACTATATCTAAATCTTTAATACCTTGTTGTCTTAAACTAATAAGTAAATCATCTAAGGAATATCTTTGCTTTACCATCTCTTTATAATTAATTTTTCCATTACAAATAATTAATGATGGTTTACCATCAAAAATAATTCTAAACTTTCGAGACTTAATAGCAACATAAGCAAAACCAATTTCCAAAAAAACTAATAATGCAATCGGAATTATTGTTAAATAAATAGGATTTTCAGTTTCTTCAATAGATATAGCAACTAATTCTGCAATAAGAATCGAAACAATTAAATCTATTACCCCTAATTGCCCTATTTCTCTTTTTCCCATCAAACGATATGCAAATAAAACAAAAAAGTAAAAAAATAAAGTTCTAAATAGAACAGTAAAAAGTTCCATAATATCACCACTTATATTATGATACTATTCATATTATTTTAATCACTACATACTATTAATTAGGTGATTATTTTGAAATTATTACTAAAATCATTAGGTTATTATAGTATTTTTGTTATTTTATTAGTATTTATTTGTAGTTTATTAAATCTAATTGGAGTAAATTCAACAATAACAAATCTAATATTATTTATATTTAATATATCAGTATTTTTTATATTAAGTTACAAAAATGGTAAAAAAGCAACTAATAAAGGTTACATTGCTGGGCTTAAAACTTCTTTATTACTACTTTTAGTATTAATTATTATAAATTTATTTACTGCCAAAAACTTCTTTAACATAACAACTATCATTTATTATATTATTTTAATATTAATTGGTGTAGCTGGAGGTATGCTTGGAATAAATAAAAAAGAAGATACTAATTAACTTCAACAAAAGTCCATTCAGTATCTTTTTTTACATAAGATAATTCATTATAATATTCTTTAGTAACTGGATTTACTTGTTTTTCTAAATAATTTAATGAATAAAGTTCTTTTAATGTAATGTTATCTTCATTACATTTTTTTTCACTAAAACACTTCTTAGCTTGTTCAATAATATATTTACTTTCTACTAATAATAGTTTCTCATTATGTTTTGATATAACTTTATAAGTAGTTATAGATGTAAGTAATGTTAAAATAATAATCAAAGTTATAGTAACAAATAATTTATTCATAATTATCCCCATAATAATTTTTTATAAATTCATTTCTAAATTCTTCCATTGTTCCGTTTTTTATATTATTTCTAATTTCTTTCATTAAACTATGTAAAAAATAAATATTATGAATAGATAAAAGCCTAGCCCCAAAGGTTTCATTAGCAACAATTAAATGTCTAATATAAGCTTTAGTATAGTTTTTACAAGTATAGCAATCACAATCATCAACTGATGTAAAATCTTCTTTATATTTATTATTTTTAATATTAATTTTTCCATGTTTAGTATAAGCATGGCCATGTCTAGCAAGTCTTGTTGGAGATACACAATCAAATATATCTACACCACGCATTACATTTTCAATTAAATCTATTGGATCTCCAACTCCCATTAAATAACGAAGTTTATCCTCTGGCAAATATTTAGTTGAATATTGAACCATTTTATACATTGTAGGTTTATCTTCCCCAACAGATGTTCCTCCAATAGAATAACCATCAAAATCCATTTTAACAAGCTCTTCACAACAATATTTTCGTAAATCCGGATATTCTCCCCCTTGAACTATACCAAATAATAATTGATCATTATCAACCTTTACATCTTTTCCTCTTTTTGCCCATCTAAGAGTTCGTTCAACACTTTCTTGCATATATTCATGAGTGCTTGGCCACTTAACACATTCATCAAAACTCATCATTATATCACTACCTAGTTTAGTTTGTATTTCGATTGATTTTTCAGGTGTAAGAAATAAATTATCTCCATTTAAGTGATTTTTAAATTTAACCCCTTCTTCACTTATATCTTTTGGTTTTGCCAAAGAAAAAACTTGAAATCCTCCAGAATCTGTTAATATTGGTCCATCATAATTCATAAATTTATGTAATCCACCAGCATGAGCAACTATATCTTCTCCTGGTCTTAGCCATAAATGATAAGTATTAGCTAAAACTATACCAGAACCAATATTTACTAATTCTTCCGGTGATAATGTTTTTACAGTTGCATTTGTCCCAACTGGCATAAACATTGGAGTTTCATAAGTTTTACCATTATAGGTAATAACCCCTAATCTAGCCATAGTTTTATTATCTTTATATTTTAATTCATATTTTAACTTCATAACAATCACACAATAATTATACATTATTTTATAGACAAAAACAATTTTTTATGTTATCAATTAAATGAGGTAAACATATGAACTACATTTTTATTATTTCTTATTCAATTGCATTAATTTTAATATATAAAATAATATTATTTAAAAATAAATTAAAAAATATGCAAAAAATTGAAGCTATTTGCACCGATAAAACAATAAGAACAACATATCAAAAAAACATTAGATTATATTTTTATACTTATAAATATAAAAACGAAGTTTATAATATAAGTGATAAAACCAAATACAAAATATTAGGCTTTGATCCCCAAATAAAAGAAAAATTTTGTATATACATTGATACACAAAATCCCAATAAATGCACAACTCCATTAGAAATATTTAAAATAAACCTATATATTATTTTATCTATTGCATTAATTATAATTCCAATTTTAATTTACTATATTTAATTTATTGATTAAATAATTATATTTATTAGCATGTATTAATTCATCAGTCATTATTGACATTAACAATGTATAATTTTCTCCACTAGGCACCGTTCCTAATATTTTTCTATATTTAACAACTGCATTTAACTCTCCAAAAAAAGCTTTTTCAATTCCTTCTTTATAATTTAATGATTTATTATATGATTTTACTAATTCATCAAATGGTATTTTTTTACCAGTAAATTGAAAATATAAATTCCTTAATATTTTATTATGTTCTCTTTCGTCATTTCTAATATCTTTTATTATTTCTTTTTCTATTTCAGAAGGAGCATTATTAATTAACTCATTATAAAAAAGTTCATCTTCTAATTCATCTTTTATAGAGTTTTTAATTAATTCAATAGCTTCATAAAACGTAATTAATTCAATAGCTTTATATTGATTATTATTTTGAAATACTGGAGTATAAAAATCATAATATTGATTATATAAATCATAATTCCTTGAATGCATTATATCTACTTCACCATATATTATGAAATTATTAAAAAAAGAACACTATTTTTTCTTATCATAATGTCCTTTTATTCCATATTTTTTAGTTATAGGATCTTTATTCAAAAATATTTTTTTAGGTGTATATGTATTCATTATATATACAAAAAATATAAATAACAAACCAATTATACCAATATGTGTTAGAAAAATATTAGAAAGATTTATTTTAATAAGATTAATAAAAACTAATTGGCCAATAATAATTGCAATTACAAAACTACTTATATCAACAAATAAAATAGATTTTTTAGTAAAATGAATATAAGTATAAAATATTAATGGAATAATTATTAACATAACTAGTAAACTAATAAATCTAGCAAAAAATAACATAGGATTATTAAAGTAAAAATGATATTCTACTATTAACCATAAAAATGTTGGGAATATAACTAATTTTAAATGTTCCCACGTTGATTCATTTACAGCAGCAAAATATCCTATTATTTTATTATGATTTGTTAAATCATATAAAAAATGACTAAGGCAACCAACAATAATAATAAATATAGTTCCAATTATTTCTAACATAAAAAAATCCTTTCCTTTAAATAAATTATTTTCTTTTTAATTCTTCTAACATTTTTTCTTTAATTCTATCAATATCAGTGAAAAATAAATTTACACCTTTGTTTTTCAACATCATAGTATATTTAAAATTATACAAGATTTCATTTTTTAAAGTTTTAATGACTTTTAATGGCTTTCCATTAATTATGTGTGGATGATCAATATATTTTAAAATTGTCGGAAATGCATTTTGAATAAGTATTGCTACTTCCTCATTTCCTATTCTATTAATCATAATTGTTTTACAAACACCATTTTTTTGAAGTTTTTTACTTATTATTTTTTTATATTTATCAACCTTACTACTAATCGGTATAAACCACAATATATCTTTATCTTTAATTGTAAAATATGTTGGTCTTGAGTGACCATTTTCATGATTAATCATTATACCATTATCATTTATATTATCAAAAAATTCATCTTTTATATGATATAAATAACCAGTTTTTATTTCCATTATTATCCCCCTAAAATTTATTTTATCATATACGAAAAGAAAACTCTATTTAAAATAGAAGTTTTCTAATATTTACACTCGGAATAATTTATATTCCGCACCATCCGAGAGCGGTTACATTTCTCAATCAGAATAATTTATATTCCGCGCCATCTGAGAGCGGTTAACATTTACATTTGAATTTCTTCAATGCATTTAAAATATACTATATTTTCATGAATATGTCAATCCAATATATATTAATATTATATTCAAAAATTATAAGTTTATTAATATTAATTATTTCTTTTTCTTCTTATTGCAGCTTATAGTATTGTCGTATCCGTCGGATGTTTTTTTCTCAAAAACGAATACTATTTGAACTATTTTACCTTATATAAGAATAATATTTATAAATAATTTTTATTTCAATTCATCTAACATCTTTTGTTTTAAATTATCTATATCAGTAAAAAATAAATTTGTTCCCCTCTTCTTTAAACCCAACATATTTTTAAACAAGCTTCTGATTTCATTTTGCAAATTAGTTGGAACCTTTAATGGAATACCATCAACAGTGTGCACATGATCTATATATTTTTCTAACGTTGGAAATGCATTTTGAAGTAGTATCGCAACATCTTCGTCTGCAATTTTTCTTATTATAATTGTATTGCAAAAACCATATTTTTCTTGTTTTTTATCTATTATCTTTCTATATTTATCAATTTTAGAACTTATTGGTATAAACCACAAAATATCTTTATCTTTAATAGTAAAATAAGTTGGTCTCTTTTTACCCTTCTCATGATTTTGCATTAGATTTTCATCATTTACTATATCAAAGTATTGATCTTTTATATGATATAAATATCCTATTTTAATTTCCATATGCATCATCTCCGTAAAAATCATATCATAAAGTAAAAGAAAACTCCATCTTATGATGAAGTTATTCTACATTTTCAACCAGGATCATTTATTAGTCGCACCACCTGGAAGCGAAAAACATTGTCGCCTGGAATCACTTATTATTCGCACCATCCAGAAGCGAAAAACATTTTCACACTTTTCAGTGCAGTTTAAATATACTATATTTTTATGAATATGTCAATCCAATATATATTAATATTATATTCAAAAATTATAAATTTATTAATATTAATTATTTCTTTTTCTTCTTATTGCAGCTTGAGCAGCAGCAAGCCTTGCAATTGGCACTCTAAATGGTGAACAAGAAACATAATTAAATCTTAAAGAATCACATAATGCAATACTAGATGGATCTCCACCATGTTCTCCACAAATACCCAAGCTAATATTTTCATTAACACTACGTCCTTTTTCACTAGCCATTTTTAATAATAATCCAACACCGTCAGCATCAATTCGAGCAAATGGATCAGATTCAAATATTCCTTTTTCATAATACGAATTTAAGAATTTACCAGCATCATCACGGCTAAAACCATAAGTCATTTGTGTTAAATCGTTAGTTCCAAAGCTAAAGAAATCAGCTTCTTTTGCAATTCTATCAGCAAGTAATGCAGCTCTTGGAATTTCAATCATTGTTCCAACTTCATATTTTAATTCAACATTAGCTTCCTTAATTATTTCATCAGCAGTTTTTGTAACTATTTCCTTAACATATTTTAATTCATTAACGTCCCCTACTAATGGAATCATAATTTCAGGCGTAACTTTTATACCTTTTTTACCAACATTTATTGCTGCTTCAATAACAGCTCTTGTTTGCATTTCTGCAATTTCTGGATAAGTTATTGCCAAACGACAACCACGATGTCCCATCATTGGATTAAATTCTTTTAATGAATCAATAATGTGATGTAATTCTTCAACACTTTTACCTAAATCATCTGCAAGTTCTTTAATTTCATGTGGTAATTTTGGTAAGAATTCATGTAGTGGTGGATCTAAGTATCTTATAACAACACTATATGGTGCCATTGCTTCATACAATTCTTCAAAATCTTTTCTTTGATATGGAAGAATTTTTTCTAATGCTTTCTTTCTTTCTTCAACAGTAGTTGCACATATCATTTTTCTAAAATTAAATATTCTATCTTTTTCAAAAAACATATGTTCTGTTCTACAAAGTCCAATACCTTCTGCACCAAATTCTTTTGCTTGTTTTGCATCTCTTGGTGTATCAGCATTAGTTCTAATTTTTAAATCTCTAGCTTCGTCTGCCCAAGACATAAATGTTTTAAAATCACCACTAATTGATGCTTCTTGCATTTCAAGTTTACCTTCATAAACTAAGCCAGTAGATCCATCAATTGAAATATAATCTCCTTCTTTAAATACTTTACCATCTTCAGTCTTTAAAGTTTTTTCTGCTTCGTTTAAAGCAAATGTTCCAACTCCTGATACACAACAAATACCCATACCACGAGCAACTACTGCCGCATGAGAAGTCATTCCACCACGAATAGTTAATACACCTTTGCTTGAATTCATTCCTTCAATATCTTCTGGTGAAGTTTCTAATCTTACTAAAATAGCATCTTCTTTATTTTCTTTTGCTTTAATTACATCTGCAGCATTAAAGTATATTTTTCCACTACCAGCTCCAGGAGATGCAGCAAGACCTCTACCTATTACTTTACCATTTTTTAAAGCATCTTGTGTAAATGTCGGATGAAGTAATGCATCTAATTGCTTTGGATCAACCATTAATACAGCGTCTTCTTTTGAGATTCTTCCTTCATTTACTAAATCAACAGCAATTTTAACTGCAGCTGATGCAGTTCTTTTACCATTTCTTGTTTGAAGTATAAATAATTTACCATTTTCTATTGTAAATTCCATATCTTGCATATCATTATAATGATCTTCTAGTTTTTGAGCAATTTCAGCAAATTGTTTATAAACATCTGGCATTTCTTCTTTTAATGTTTCGATTTCAGATGGAGTTCTAATACCAGCAACAACATCTTCACCTTGTGCATTAATTAGATATTCTCCAAATAATTTCTTTTCTCCAGTAGCAGGATTTCTAGTAAATGCAACACCTGTTCCAGATGTATTTCCACTATTACCATAAACCATTTCTTGAACATTTACTGCTGTTCCCCAACTAGATGGAATATCGTTAATTCTTCTATAATATATAGCTCTTTCATTATTCCAACTTCTAAATACAGCTTTTACTGCTTCAATTAATTGAGTAAATGGATCTTGTGGAAAATCTTCACCTGCAAATTCCTTATAAGCATCTTTAAATCTATTTACAAGTGTCCCCATATCTTCTTCATCTAAATCAATATCGTCTTTTACACCTTTATTTTCCTTTACTTCATCAATAATAATTTCAAATTTACTTTTTGAATATCCTTTTACTACATCTGCAAACATTTGAATAAATCTTCTATAAGAATCATATACAAACCTTTTATTATTTATTTTTTCAGCAAAAGATGCAGCTATTTCATCATTTAAACCTAAATTTAAAACTGTATCCATCATTCCAGGCATACTAGCTCTAGCACCACTTCTAACACTTACTAAAAGTGGATTATTTAAATCACCAAATTTTTTACCCGTTTTTTCTTCTAATTTAGTAAGATTTACTTTTATTTCATCAATTATTGAATCAGCTAATACCTTACCATCTTCATAATATTTATTACAAGCTTCTGTTGTAACTGTAAATCCACTAGGAACTGGCATACCAATGTTAGTCATTTCAGCTAAATTAGCACCTTTTCCCCCTAGAAGATTTCTCATATCTTTGTTTCCTTCATTAAACAAATATACATATTTTTCCATAAATATCCTCCATAATTATTTTAGCATATACTTGTATTTTATAGCAAATAAAAAAATAAGAAATTATAGCAATTTCTCATTTAATCCATAGTAGCGTAAATTGTATTATCTTCTAAATAAATTTTAACGTCCTTTTCATTTACAATGTAGTTAGAATCATCTTCATCTAATGTATCATTCGTAATAATAGCGTTTCCGTCATTATCTTCTTCATCTGTTTTAATATAATTATTATCTAATAAAAATTGAACATCCTTAGTAATACAATATTCTTTTACTGTGCCATTAATATTGCATGTATCAGTTTCTTTAAATTTATTTTTATTATCTTCACCATAATTTTTAGCACCACTTATAATTAATTCTATTTTTGCTTCCCATAAATTCTTTTTTATATTTTTTTGAACAGCAGTAACACCAGCAAAACCTATTGCAGAAATTATAGCCATAATTATTAAAACAACTAATAATTCAACTAATGTAAATCCTTTATTTTTCATTATATCCCTACTTTAATAATAATTTTAACGCTTCTTTTACTTGTTCTTCTAAACTATTACCTTTATTTATTTGACCTACCACTTTTTTAATTTCTCCAATTTTATATCCCAGTGCACTTAACGTTTCAATTAAATCCTCAGTTTCATCACTTACTAATTCTTCACTAACTTCTATATTTATTTTACCCTTCAAATCTAAAATTATTTGACGAGCAAGTTTATCACCAATTTTAGGAAACTTTGTTAAATATAAAATATTTTCTCTATCTATAGCATCAACGATACCAGCAATAGATCCAGTTGCAAGAATTGGAAGTGCAAGTTTAGCACCAAGACCTTTAACACTAATTAATTTTAAGAAAAGTTCATATTCTTCTTTAATTTTAAAACCATACAAACTATATTCATCTTCACTTATTTTATTATATACATATACTTTATATTCATCACCCATAGTATAACTAAAAGGATTAGGAACATATATTAAATATCCAATCCCATTACATTCTAAAACTATACTATTACTGTTTATCTCACTTACTTTACCAATTATATAACTATACATTATATTACCTCCCTAATTTTTTGTTGATAACTCGGATCACGTCGGTTTAAGATGCCGACGTGGCCTTTTTTAAAGTTCCTCACGCCGCAATTCTAAATGGCGAACCTTTAGTCCCATTTCCGCTGGCATACGAGATATTAAACTTCAGATAAAACACAGGCCTAACAGAATAACCGCCATTTGCACTAATAGTAGCCGCAATACCGTTATAACTAATTCTTAAACATTGGTTTACTACCGATAAGTTGGGGGTTATTAGCCATTCAGTCAATCCCATATGTAGCCAATTATTTTGTGTTATTGTTGATGAACTATATGAAATTAAATCTGTCGTCCATGCATCTGGATAAGCTGCATATCCATAATCACTTGGATACATTAATCCTATTTTTGTAGAATTACCATTTGCATTTTCTGGTCCATATATTGTTGGATTACTTCCATATCCAATACTGTCTCTTTCCACAGCATAAAATTGTTTAACATTATAATTTCTATATTCATCATTATTAAATCCCCCTAAATACCATATTGAATCTTCTATCATAGGACTCCATGAACTCCCTAAATAATTTAAATAATTTGTATTTAAATTTATTTTATTTAATTCACTTGTTGTCCAATTATTTGAGCCCATTGAATCTACACTTGTATCATAATTCCATCTATATGCTGCTACTTCACTTGTATCCATATTTCCCTTATAATATGAAGTAACTTTATTGTAATTTCCAGCATAATCTCTTCCAACAGTTCCAAGCATTGCACTTGTTGTATAATCGGCTTTTATTAATTTAACATTATACTCTCCATCACTATATTCATCAAATACACCGATTATACGATATAAATATTCATCTGGGCAAGTTGCAGCATCACTTCCAAAACACACATAATTATTTGGATTTGCCCCACTATAGCGATACGAGTTATCTACTGCTTCTTGATCTGCATTTGTGTATGTTCCTACTCCATCATGATAATATAATCCATTTTCTCCATCGGTAGTATAAACATTTTCTATTATATATTCTGCAAATGTTAACTCCCTATCGTATGACTTAACAGCAATACCAGCTTTAAAACTTTTATTCATTGTTGATGCATCAGTTACATTTCCATCTACATATAAATATAAATCATACGATTTTTCTCCTTGCAAAGGAATAGAATCATTATACAATTTGTAAATACTACCATAAGTTCCATTAATACCACTATTAAGCTGTGTTTTTTCTTCATTACTAAATTCATTTTCGGCATTAGTAGCATTGCTTAATATTCCTTCTGCTAATATATCTTTAGAACCATTACTTGTAATAATATAATGTATGTTAGAAGCATCTAATGTATTAGTATTAAGAGTTGCTAAATAAAGATTAAAACCAACATAATTTTCACAAGAACTAGATACAGTAAATGTGTAAGGAGTAGTTTGCAATGCTTTATTTTTACTCATTGGATAAGTGTTATTTAAATTAATTGATACGTCTGTATCTTTTAAAGTTATTTTTGCACAACTTTTTAGGGAAACCTCTGTTACTGAACTTGATTCAATATCAGCTTTCATAAATGAATAAGTTACTCCTAAAATTATGGTTACTACAATTAATATAGAAATTATACTTAATAATATTATTCTTGTTCTTGGCTTCATGCTATCACCTATAATAAAATAATAGCATTAATTTGATACTTTTTCAATTATTAATATTTTTTTGTAAATAAAAACTAGTATTTACATACTAGCAAAATAATTAATTATTCATCATATTTATCATCTTTAAACGTAAACATGTAATCTAAAATTTGAACTTCATCCCCTGGTTTTGCTCCCAATTTTTCAAGTTCATATTCAATGCCCATTCCCTTAAATTTACGAGCAAACCTTAAAACCCCTTCATCTTCATTAAACTTAGTCATTTTAAGTAGCGTTTCTATTTCCCTACCACTAACTACCCAAACATTACCATCTTTTTTAATGGAATATGGTTTATTATCTTCAAATTTATATAATTTAAAATCACTTTCTTCATATAATTTAACTTCTGGTAAAGTATCAAGAGTATTTGCTAAAACATTTATTAAATTATCTATTCCTGAATTGTTCATGCAACTTATCTCAATAATTGTAGCATTTGGGAATTCTTTTTTAAATGCTTTTAAATTATCACTTGCATTTTCTAAATCCATTTTATTAGCAACAATAATTTCTTTTTTATTTTTTAATAAAACATTATATTTTTCTATTTCTTTTCTAATTACTTTATAATCATCGATTGGATTTCTACCTTCCATACTCCCCATATCAATAACATGAGCAAGTATTTTAGTTCTCATTGCATGACGTAAAAATTCAGTTCCTAAACCTACTCCTTCGCTTGCTCCTTCAATTAAGCCGGGTAAATCTGCCATAACAAAAGAAGTGCCATTTTTAAGTTTTACAACTCCTAAATTTGGAGATAACGTAGTAAAATGATATGCAGCTATTTTAGGTTGGGCAGAAGAAATAATTGATAAAAGCGTCGATTTACCAACACTAGGCATACCAATTAAACCAACATCTGCTAAAACTTTTAATTCAAGCCTAACTAACTTTTCTTCTCCAGGTTCGCCATTTTCACTAAACTTTGGAGCTGGCATGTCATGAGTAGCAAAGGATTTATTACCTTTTCCTCCTCTTCCTCCTTTTGCAATAATGCATTCTTCATCATCATTAATTAAATCAGCAATTACTTCATTTGTATTTGCATCATATATAGTTGTTCCTGCAGGAACTTTTATAATAATATCTTGAGCATTTTTACCATATTTATTTGAACCTTTTCCATTTTCCCCTTTATCAGCTTTTATAATTTTTTTATAACTTAAATCAATTAATGTTTTTAAACCTTTATCTACTTTAAAAATAATGCTAGCACCCTTGCCACCATTACCACCATCAGGTCCTCCCATTGGAACAAATTTTTCTCTTCTAAAAGATGTGCATCCATCCCCACCAGAACCTGCAATTAATTTGATAGTTAATTCATCTACAAACATGAAAATCACCTAAAAATATTTTAGCATAAGGATATATAAAAAACAATTGAGATTTACGAATAATTCTTTATATGATAAAATTAGTTTGGAGTGATTTTATGGAATATAATATTATAAAAAATGCTGATAAAATATTACGTGATTGTCCATATTTTATAGATAATCCTTATAAATATAAAAATAAATGGCATGACTTATTTAATAATCATAATAAAATATATTTAGAGCTTGGTACCGGTCGTGGAGATTTCATTATAAATATGGCTAAACAGTATCCTAATATAAATTTTATTGCAATTGAACTAAACAGTTCTCAATTAGCTACAGCTTCATTAAAATTACAAAAAGAAAAATTAAGTAACTTAAAATTAATAAACGATGATGCTAGAAACATCACAAAAATATTTGGCAAAGAAATTGATACAATTTATTTAACATTTTCTGAACCATGGCCTAAAAAACGTGATGAAAAAAATCGTTTTACTCATGAATCGTATTTAAAATTATATGATCAAATATTTAAAAAAGATAAACACATTATTTTAAAAACAGATAATAAAGGTTTATTTGCTTACTCCTTAGAATCATTATCTAATTATTGGTATATATTTGATATTGTAAGTCTTGATTTACATAATGATGAAAGAAATATTTCTAATATAATGACTGATTTTGAAAAACAATATTATAAAGAAAAACGCCCAATATATTATCTAGATGCATCATTTAAAAATTAATTAAATAAAACGATAGTAATCTAAAAAATTATTATTGTTTTTTATTTTTAAAAAAATTTTAAAAATAAAAAAGGAAATCATCTCCTTATAAGAAATAAGAGTAAATAAAAGGAGATAATTTAAAATAAAAAATGAAATAATAATTTTTGAAAATCAAAATATTAAATTGGAGGTAAATTTTAGCGATGAAACTGTATGGTTGACCGCAAAACAAATAGCAATTTTGTTCGAAAGAGATTACAAAACAATAAGAAAACATATTAATAATGCTTTAAAAGAAGAACTAGATGGTTCAACTGTCGCAAATTTTGAGACAGTTCAAAAAGAAGGTAGTAGAGATGTAAATCGTTATATTGAATACTATAATTTAGATATGATTATGAGTGTTGGATACAGGGTTAAATCTAAAAATGGAGTAATATTTAGAAGATGGGCCAATAAGATATTAAAAGAATATTTAATAAAAGGATATTCAATCAATCAAAAAAGATTAGAAGCATTAGAAAAAACTGTTAAGTTGATAAATTTAGCTGGTAGAATTGATAATACGCTAGAAGGAACAGAAGCCCAAGATATAATAAAAGTTATTAATAATTACTCAAATGCACTAAATTTATTAGATAGTTATGATTATAAAGATATTAAAAAACCTGATGGAACTTATAATGACAAAATAATTACTTATGATAATTGTATTGATATAATCAAAAAATTAAAATTTGATAATAAAAGTAATTTATTTGCATTAGAAAGAAACAATGGATTAAAAGAAATAATAGGAACTATTTATCAATCTTTTGATGGAATTGACTTATACAAATCAATAGAAGAAAAAGCTGCTAACTTTTTATATTTAATAATTAAAAATCATGTATTTATTGATGGTAATAAAAGAATTGGAGCTACATTATTTTTATATTTTTTAGATTATTACAATATTTTATATAGAAATGATAAAAAAGTGCTCGATGATAATACATTAGTTGCAATTACATTGTTAATTGCTCAATCTAATCCAAAAGAAAAAGAAATATTAATTGATTTAGTTATGAATTTTTTAGTCAATTAAAAAGTGCTTACGCTTCGTAAACACTTACCTTTTTTCTATTTTTTCCAGATCTTTCATATTTAACTACACCAGTTATTTTAGCAAACAATGTATGATCTTTTCCCATACCGACATTATTTCCAGGATATATTTTTGTTCCTCTTTGACGATATATAATAGATCCAGCATTAATTGTTTGTCCATCACTAGCTTTAGCACCTAAACGACGTCCTGCAGAATCACGACCATTTTTAGTTGAACCTTGTGCTTTAACGTGAGCAAACAATTGAATGTTTAACTTCATGAAATTCATCTGTCTTCCTCCTTTACAATCATAATATTTTTATTATAGGTTTCTGCTAGTTCTTCTAGCATATCAATCATATTGTTAATTATTAATTTTATATTGTATTCATCACTTTTAATATCAATTATAAGTTTATCTTTTTCTTCTTTATAATTTAAAGAAGAATTATCAAATTTAAGACAAGCATTAACACTAGTAATAATAATACTTGATGCACTAGCACATACAATGTCTTTACCAAAATCATCATAATTAGCATGACCACTAACTACAATTTGTTTATTTTTTATTAAAACCTTTATCATTAACCAATCTTCTTAACTACTAATTTAGTGTATGGTTGACGATGACCTTGAGTTTTTCTGAATTTTTTCTTAGGTCTATACTTAAACACTTTTATTTTTTTATTTTTTCCATGTTTTTCAACAGTGCAAACTACACTAACCTTATCAACATATGGACATCCAGCAACACCATTAGCAAATAAAACTTTATCAAAAGTTACATCGCTACCTACTTCAGCATCTAATTTTTCAACATAAATTACATCGCCTTCTGCAACATAGTATTGTTTTCCACCAGTTTCAAATACAGCTTTCATTTCATACCTCCTTATACTTTGAAGTCACGCCTTGATGGTAACATATAGTTTTATAACCATTTTAGTGCGGTTTTTTAAGAAATTACTTAAAGAACATTTAAATTTTACCAAAATTAGTATTGTTTGTCAAACCTTTCTTTTAACTTTGTCATTTCACTAACTATTTTACCATTTTCTTTAAAATATTGATATGTATTAATCTTTAAAATGTCTAAATTACCTTCTTTCGTATTTATATATTTATATTCATATTTATTTATATATCTTTCCAATAAAAATCGATTTAGTAAAAATTTATAATTTTTCCAAGCATAAATTGTTTTAATTATAAATAAACTTATAATTAAATAATTATTTAAAGAAAACCAAATATTAGTTATTAAATAAATGAATATACCAATAATGGATATAATAAAATATAAATAGTATGATTTTTTATAAGAAAATATTTTATTTAAAAGGGCATTTAAAATAATACTTCCATCAAGAGGAATTATCGGCAACAAATTAAAAAATAAAATACTAAAGTTATATTTAATAAAATTGCTTTTAACATAAACACTTAATGGAAGATAATTAATAATCAAAAAAAGTAATAATTGGAATATTACTCCCCCGCTAGCTATTAACAATTCTTTATATATTGGGGTATTTAAATCTTTATTAATTTTAGTAATTCCTCCGAAAGGATATATGGTAATATTAAGAATTTTATAATGAAAAAGCAAAGTAAAAAATATATGTCCTAATTCATGAATAATAACAATTAAAAAAATTATTAATCCTATTTTTAAATAACCACATAAAAATAAAATTAACAAAAAATAAATTGTTACAAAATTAATTTTTATAATTTTCATATTTTATATACTCATTATCTTTTTTTATAACTAAATATAAATTTTCATTCTTAGTTTGTCCAATTATAGATCCAGCTTCTATGTAATCGTATAAATTTACTGACACATTTTCTAAATTACCATACCAAATATCTACGCCGTCAATGCCTTGAACTATTATCGTATTACCATAGTTATCTTTATCTCCGCTAAAAACAACTATACCACTAGTTATATTATTTACTAATGAGTTTTTACTAACAACTAATTTTTCTCCATCTTCATAGTCTTCGATTTCCTTATAAACTAATTTTCCATTAAAAACTGTTGCTGTGGAATCATCACTAGGTAATACTTCCCCAAACAAATCTTCATACCAACCTTTTATTTTTGTAAAAGGTAAAGATTCAGTAAAAACATGTTCTTTATAAAACAATAAATTTTTATCACTAATATTCGTAAAAATTATACTAATTAAAAAAAATATTATTGCTAATAAAAATTTAGTTAAATATTTAGATAATTTTTTATTATCACTTAATTTAATTTTATTATCTTTAAATGACTTCTTTTTATTTTTAAATTGAGTTAGATATTCATCCATATCATCACCTAGAGAATAATATGTTTGAAGTATTTATTTTATAACTTATTAATATAAATATACTATTAATAAATAAAACATTTATAATTTGAGCTATATTTATTGAGGAAAATATTAACATACTAACAATAAAATAAGCAAATACAATTCCAATATTTATAAGATAGTAATTAAAAATATTGTTGTAATTAAATTTTAAAAAATATTTTTTTACTAAATAAAGTAAAATTAAAAGAATTAAATTATAAAACCAAATATTTAAAATAAAATCTAAAAGAATTCCCAATGCTAGTAAATAAACTAAAGATTTATTATTAATATTCAGTAAGAATAAATAAGACAAATAAGGGGTAAAATTATAAAAAAATAAATCCATTACTAAATATAACATTTTAACTCACCACATATAGATAATTAATTTCATTTATATTGCTAGCTAGTTTTACTTCAATAATTTTTTCTATTTCAGTATCACTTAATTTTATATCTAAAACTTCCCCTATATAAATGTTCCCTTTTATATTTCCTATTCCTGATGTATATATTTTATCACCTATATTTATATTATCATAATATCCAAAATCACTAACAATTACTTTATTATCAATATTTTTTAATATTCCATAACTATCATTTATCTTAACTGATATATTAGTTGATTTATTAGTAATTAGTTTAACTACACTACTATCTTTTTTAACATTACCAATTATTCCAATAAGACCTTTATCATCAATTACTGGCATACCTTCTTTAATATTATTATTAGATCCTTTATAAATAGTGATATAGTCTCTAAATTCATAAATATCTCTAAACATTATTTTACTAATTATTAAATTTAATTCATTATTTATTAAAAATTCATTAGATTTTAATAATTCATTATAATTGTTTTCAATTGCACTACAATAACTATTATTTATATTATCAGTATTTAACTTACTATCAACCTTTATTATTAAATGCGATATATTTCCACTAAAAAAAATTATTAAAAAAACCAATATTAGCAAAATGTAATCTTTATACTTTTTTATCATATAACTATTATGCCTAATTTTATGTTAAATATCCATTTAATAAATCAAGCATATTTTTATTAACATTCTTTATTACATCATCACTATTAGTTTTTATCATAACAGTTTCATAATTAGCAATTTTTTCTAAGAAATCATCATTTACTTTTATATCTTTAATATAATATTTTATATCTTTATTATTAAAGTAATTCTCTAACTTTATTTTATTTTCTTCATGATAGCTTATTCCAATAATGACTCTGTAATAATTATTATTTTCATAGATTATTGAATAATCAAAATTATTTTGATAATTTTTAGCATTATCTAAGTTTTTAAAAACTCCGGCTTGAAATAAATTTAGCGAATTTTCATGAGTTGTTAAGGCAACTACATCTTTTTTTATATCTTTGTAAAAAAAATATGCACAAAACCCACCAATAACTATTGCTCCCAAAACAATTTTTATATATGATTTCATATAATCACCAATAATATTATAAAAACAATTTGATAAAAATTATGTCACAATAGCACTATTTACATTTTTTAAAAAAATAAATCAGAAATTAATCTGACTTATTTTAATTCATTTTTTTAGCAATCATATCTTCAGCACTATTCATAGCTTTAATTGTCTTTTTTCCAACTTGTCTTTTTACATCTTTATTTTGCATAACGTAAATAGAACCACCAACTAAAGCCATTGCAGCAGCAACACCTGCTAGTTTCATCATATTTTTCAATATATCCACCTCACCATTAGTATGAGTAAAATTAATTATTATATACTTCTAATATTTTTTCTTTTAATGAAGTTTTTCTATTACTAGAATAATTATTATTAATTGCTCTTATAAAAGCTTGAGCACTGCCAACTATTGTTAAACTTTTTTTAGCACGACTTACTCCGGTATAAATAAGTTTGTTATAAAGCATTTTGTAATAACTTGTTGAAATTGGCATAATTACATGTTCAAACTCGCTTCCTTGACTTTTATGAATAGTTATAGCATATGCGTGTTTAATCTGTTTTAAATCTTTTTTAGTATAAATAACTTTATTTCCTTCAAAATCAATGGTTATGTTACTACCATTTATTTCTTTTATATAACCAATATCACCATTAAATACATTTTTTTCTAAGTCATTTAGTAGTTGTAATACTTTATCTCCTTCTCTATATATTATATCTAAATATACCATTTCTTTTTTATTTATACTTGGAGGATTATATATTTTTTGAAGTAAAATATTTAAATTATCAATACCATTTTCTCCTTTATACATTGGAGCTAAAATTTGCATTTTTCTTTCATCAATTTTTTTCTTTAATGAAATATTAATTATTTGTTTAATTGCATCTTTAATCATAGAATTATCAGTTTGAAAAAAAGTATAATCATCTTTTTTCTTCAAAAATTCTTCATTTAAATCATTATTTTTTATATCTTTTGCTAAGTATGCAATATATGAATTATCACTTTGACGATATATTTGATTCAATGGAACAAAATTAAAATAATCACTACTTATTAAATCATCTAATACTAAACCAGGTCCAACACTTGGAAGTTGAAAGGTGTCTCCAACTAATATTAATTTAACATTAGATGAAATTCCATTTAATAATGCATTAAATAAATCTACGTCAATCATACTTACTTCATCAACAATAATTAATTTATGATTAGTTTTATTATATTCATTGTAAAAAAAATCATTACTATCCTTATACCATTTTAAATATCTATGAATTGTATATGCTGGCAAACCAGTTGACGTTGCTAATTTTTTACTTGCTCTACCCGTCGGAGCTAAAAGAGCAATTGACTCCATTATGTCAGCAGGTCCTAATAATTTATCTTCAATATATAATTTAGTTATAGCATTAATTATTGTAGTTTTTCCTGTACCCGGGCCTCCAGAAATTATACAAATGTTATTATTTAACGCAGTAATTATTGCTTTTTCTTGATCTATGTTATAATCAATGCCCAATTTTTTTTCTAACTCTTCTAACTTTTCTTTTAAATTAACAATTTTTTTAACAGGATTTCCATTAATCTTTTTTAAAATATTAGCTATATTGATTTCCCTTTTATAATATGACATTAAATATATTCTTCTTCCATCTATATAAATTTTTTCATCATTTACTAAATTATCAAATAAACAATCCAATACGTCTTCACTTAAAAATATATTAAATTCTTTTTCTAAAACTTTTAATATTTCTTCTTTGTAATAATATGTATCTCCATTTGTAAAACTTAATATTTGCATTGATTCTAATATGCAAGCTTTTATCCTAATATCATTATCTTTACTATAATTATTTTTGTAAATTGCATCTACTTTTTTAAAATCTATTATATCTTTTAAGTCATAAAAATAATCTCCTAGAATTTCATCAATTCTATCTTTAAATTTATTATAAATTCTAGAACATTCTTCAATAGTAAAACCTAAATTTTGAAATTTTAATATTGCATCACTACTTTTATTATAATTTACTAACGAATTATGTATTTTAGCAGCAAGAATGGCTGTAATTCCTTCAATTTGAAGAAGATTGTCTTGACTTTCTTTTATAATATCTAAGGTTTTTTCACCAAAAAAATCAACTATTTTCTTAGCTGTTTTTTCACCACACCCTTCAATAAAAGAGCTTGCTAAAAATTCTATAATTCCATCTTTTGTTGTAGGAACGTCTATTTCGTAAGATTCTACTGCATATTGCATACCGAATTTATCATTATTAGTATAATATCCATATAAAGTCATACTAATATCAATATTAACATCAGTAAAAATACCCCTAACTGTTACACTTTTATTAACCTTATCCATCATAACTTTATCATTAGTTTCTTTAATTCTAAATAAAGCAACTACGTATCCACTATCATTATTATGATAAATAATTTTTTTTAATTTTCCTTTTATATAATTCATAATACCCTACTATAAATTTTGCCAATTTCTAATTTTTCATTTAATGTAACTAATAAATAATTACTAGTTCTCCCAACACTAATATTTTCATTACATTCTTCAATTAATACATCGACATTTTTACCAACAAATTTATTATAATATTCTTGTTCTAATTCATTTGATAGTAAAATTAATTCTTTTACTCTTTTTTTCTTATCAACATCTGATACTTGTTCATCCATTGAAGTAGCAACTGTTCCTTCACGTGCTGAATATGGAAAAACATGCACTTTACTAAACTTAATTTTTTTCACAAAATTTAAACATTCTTGAAATTCTTTTTCAGTTTCATATGGGTGCCCTACAATTATATCAGTTGTAATAGAAATATTTGGTCTAATACTTCTTATTTTATTAATAGTATTTAAAAAATAATTTAAATCATATTTTCTATTCATCTTTTTTAATATAAAATCACTGCCAGATTGAAGTGGAATATGTAAATGATCACAAATCTTGGAATTGTTTTTTAATAATTCCATAAATTTATCATTTAATTCTGTAATTTCAATACTAGATATTCTTATTCTTTTTAAATCATTTATTTTACTAAGTTCACTTATTAAGTCACATAAATCCTTACCGTTACTCATGTATCTTCCTGTATGAATACCAGTTAATACTATTTCATGATGATTGCTAGCTACTAAATTTTTAACTTCTTCGATAACTTTATCAAAATCCTTTGAACGGACACTACCTCTAACATATGGAATAATACAATAAGAGCAAAAATTATCACAACCGTCTTCAATTTTTACAAAAGCTCTTATATGATTAAACGAATGAATTTCCATTTCTTCAAAATCTAAATTACGTTCATTATAAAATTTGCAATATTTTTCACTTTTATTTATATAATTTTCTATTAAATCTGCTATTTTGCTTTTATCTTTATTTCCCAATAAAATATCAATATCAAGTTTTTTATATATATCCTGCTTATTTTGACTACTGCAACCAGTAACTGCAAGTATTGCATCAGGATATTTCCTTTTAATATGTCTAATCATTTTTAAACACTTTTTATCAGCAACATTTGTAACAGTACATGTATTAACAATTATTATACTACATAAATCTAAATTTTCTTCATACGAAAAATTATGATGAAGCATTTTTTCCTTCATCATATTGGATTCATATTGATTAACTTTACAGCCAAATGTAATTATATTAAATTTCATAACCTACCCCAATTCTTTTTGCAATTGTTTAAGTGCTTGTAAAAAAGCTTCCTCCTTTGCAAAACTTATAACTCTAACATCAACTTTTGGTGTTGATTCAACATTTTTATTAACTAAATCATCTAAATTAACTTTTTTTATAGATAAATCATCATGTAATTCTTCATTTTCATAATTAAGCTCATAATTATTAGTTTTATTTAACAGTTCATCATAACTAATAACAGCTTTATCTTCTTGATCTTTTTCATATTCTGTAAAATTTGTTACCGGTTCTTCTTTACCTAAATTTTTTTGTATTTCTTTTACTATTTTCATTTCAGCAGTTTCTTCCTTATCTATAATTGAATCTTCTTCATTATTTATTTTAATAAAATATATTAAAGTAACAATTAAAATCATTAAAATCATTACCGCAAAAAAGAATACAATATCAACAAAACTTAATGATTTTACTAATTCTAAAATATCCCAAAATATATTCATAATTACCACCACAAATTTATTTTATCATATAAAATTTAGATTATTAATCAAACATAGTAAACTTTACAAAACATTTGCACATATTTTACAATATATTTATATTTTATTTACTAATAAATAGCATTTTAACAATTAAATATAAACATTATCAATAGGATATTTTATAGTAGTAAAAAAATAAAGTCAATAAAAAACAATTAATATCCTATTCAATTATTTTATAAGGATTATCAATTGTTCCCTTTCCATCAACTTTTGCAGTTTTTATAATATTTATAACTGGTCTTACTCCTCTATATAAATTTCCAGCTGTATTATTAATTAAAGCTCCATTAATATCTACCATAAAAGGATAATACAAATTATTTATATTTCTTGCCCCCGTCATTGTCCAATAAGGTGTTTCAATGTCTTCATTATATAAATAATAATTTTTATTTTCACTAGTTGATGCTCCTGCCATAACTGCTTCGTCTGCTGTTAATAAGCCAATTTTATTATTATCTGAGTTTCCTAAACATATATAAGTTGGAATTTTATTTATTAAAATTCTATTATATGCATTATATGTTACTCCATCATTATCAATTATATCATCGTTACAAAATTTATAGTATGCAATATAATCATTATAATTTTCCAAATATGTTTCAAACCAGTTATTTAAAGTTTCAAATACCGCTGAGTTAGAAAAATTTATGTCATCTTCATAAAAATTGCTAACTTCATCAATTATTCCATCCAATACTAATTTAACTGATTTATCGCCATTTATCTTTACTATTTTCCAATTAAAGCCAGCAAAAGAAACATTATTATTTAATGTATTTCCTCTAAAATAATAACTAATTCCTAAATCGTCTGTAGTTTTTAATAATCCTTCATCTAAAGTAGCATTTTCTCCAATAGCAGTCAATGAACTATTGCTAATGCTGTTATTATTCAATAAAACATCAGCAAAAAAATTTTCTTCTTCATTTTTTAAACCTACCACTATTTTACCAGAATATTCATCATTAGATTTTACATTAAAATTAAGTTCATAACTTATGGTTTCATTTGCATTTATTGCAACTTGATTTAATATTATGTCTGATTTTAAGTCATTTTTTATATTGATATTGTTAGAAGATATTAACTCATACTCTACATCGGTGGCTAATACATCAGATACTTGAACATAATAGTATCTTAATTCATTACTATTATTAGTAATTGAAAAACTAATTGTTGAATTACCCTTTAAATTAAAAATATCTCCATTCATGTAATTTATGGTTAAATCCCCATCTACAACTATATCAGATTTATCTATAATTTTGTCATAAAAAATATAACCTATACCAATTGATGCACAGGTAATAAAAAGTATAAAAATGAAAATTAAAATTGATTTAAATCTTAATCTCATAAATATCATCCCTTAATTTTCTTATTTCAATTATACTTTAGGATAAATTTATTGTCAATTCGAAGAACAAAAGTCAAACAAATTTGACTGACCTTGCATCACTACAAGGCATTTCTACTTCACTGAGTCCTTTAGACTCTCCATAGACCAATTTCGGATGGTCGCCACCCTACTATTTTTGTTCACTTATTTTAATACTAAACTTTGCATATACATCTTTAAA
>CASFPB010000024.1 GCA_949296605.1 uncultured bacterium | reverse complement strand
GGATATACTTTATATAAGTCATCGGAAGTTTTAAATGTATTAATTATACTCATAAATAAATTATAATACAAAAATAACCAAACCCAAAGGGTTTGGCGATAAAAATAAATGGCTTTGTCATTTATTTTTATCTTTTTTTATATTTTCCTATATAAGCCAATTGCTTTTCCTAAAATTGTTATATTTGGAAATATTAATGGTTCCATTGTATCATTTTCTGGTTGAAGTCTTATGTGATCTTTTTCTTTATAAAATGTTTTTAATGTTACTTCATTTTCATCTGTCATTGCTACAACTATATCACCGTTTTTGGCATCATTTTGTCTTTTAATTATTACATAGTCATTATCAAAAATTCCTTTGTTAATCATTGATTCACCACTTACATGAAGAGTAAATACTTCGCCATTTTTTGGAACTAGTGATGCTGGTAGGTCAAAATATTCATCGGGTTGTTCGATTGCAGTTATAGGATTTCCTGCCGTTATTTTACCAAGTAAAGGGACCTTTATAACGTCTTCCCCTTTATCTAAATATTCGTTATCTACCAATAATTCTAACGATCTAAATTTATTGTTTGTAGATCTTACTATACCATTTTTTTCTAAGTTTTTTAAATGAACAAATACAGTTGCAGGGCTATTTAAACCAACACCAGCACATATCTCACGAATAGCTGGTGGATATCCATGAACTGCTATATATTTCTTTATATATGTTAAAACTTCTTCTTGTCTTAATGTTAAAGCTTTTTCCATTTTTTCCTCCATTATCATTTTACAATAAGTTTTGTAAAAAGTCAAACATTTGTTTAATATGGTAATTGACACAAACAAATATTCGTGTTAAATTTAATTTGTAAGAAAGAAGAGGTAGTTAAAATGAAAAAAATGTTAGAAAAATATACTGGAATTTTATTTTTTTATTTAGTTATAATGGGAATGGTTTTTATAATAAATGCAAGATTTAATTACCTAAACAAGCAGAATAATAATGCAACTTATGCATTAAATAATTAATATAGTTTATAGATTTTAATAAATTAGTATGCTACAATTAACTTGGAGAATTAAATATGAGAAAGAAAATTTTAATTATTTATGCCTTATATGGATCGGGACACAAGTCAATTGCTGAGAAAATATATGATTATATAAAAGAAAATAGTGATTATGAAATAAAACTTTTAGATGTTGGTAAATATTCTAATCTTTTGGGAAAAACAAGTATAAAATTATTTGATATGATTACAAAACATAGTTTATATAAAACTTTTAGCTTTATTTATGATTTAGCAAATAATAAATTTGCTAGTATGAATCAAATGCGTTTAGTAAAAAGATTGTTTGATAATGAAAATTTACGAAAAGAAATTATTGATTTTAATCCTGATTTAACAATATCGACTCATTTTTTCGGAGGTAATATTATTTCATATTACAATAAAATTGGGCTTACAAAGTCACTTATTATGACAGTTATAACGGATTATGTATCTCATAGTTATTGGCAAAAAGATCATAAATCTCAAGATGCTTTTATTGTAGCAAATGAGATTGTAAAAAATGGAATGATAAAAAAAGGAATAGATGGTAAAAAAATATACCCATTTGGATTACCATTTGATCGAAAAAAAATGGAAAATATTGCTAGTAAAGAAGAAATCTATTTTAAATATAATATAGATTATAGATACAAAACTTATTTATTTTTTGGCGGCGGAGCAATGGGTTCAATGTTTTCTTTTGATTATTTAAAAGCTTTAATTAAGAAAAATTATTTTATAAATATAATATTTATAAGTGGCAACAATCAAAAACTTGAAGAACGAGCAAAAAAATATGTAGCAAAAAAACATGCTCACAATGTTAGGGTATTGGGATATGTAAAAAATGTATATAATTTACTTAATATAAGTGATATTGTAATATCAAAACCGGGGGGTGCTACATTAACAGAGTGTATTGATATGAAAGTGCCATTAATTTTAATCCCCGGCAATGGAGGTCCAGAAAAATATAATGCTAGATATATTTGTAAAAAGAAGTATGGTTATAAAGTGTCAACTCCATGGGGATTGTGTAGAGCAGTTAAAAAAACTATAAATAATGAAAAATTAATTGAAAAATGGAAAGAAAATATGAAACAACATGATAAAAATGAATCAACTAAGAAAATATTAGATTTAGTTAATAAAATGCTTAAAAAACAATAATTGTATAATATAAAACTTTATGATAATATATTTATGGGTCCTCGTAGTTTAATGGATAAAACAAGCCCCTCCTAAGGGTTAGAGTGGAGGTTCGATTCCTCTCGAGGACGCCATTTTTTTATTGATAAATATTATTATTATTATTATTATTTATTTAATTACTTTAAAAATTTATTAATAGTTAAAGTGTTGGTTGTTTTCAACACTTTTTTTGTT
>CASFPB010000023.1 GCA_949296605.1 uncultured bacterium | reverse complement strand
TTTGAATATAAAGAAGATTAACTAATCTTATAATTTTTTGCTTTTAAAACTAGGCATGTTTTTAGTATGCCTAGTTTTATTTTTACGAACATTATTTTGCTCATCTTATAAGAAATGAACTTTCCTATAAGATAAAAAAAGGACTAACCCAACAAGAGTTTGCAGAATTATTATATGTGTCAGATAAAACCATATCTAGTTATGAATGTAACAGGACTGTTCCTGATATTAATATGTTATTTAAAATATCTAATATTTTAGATATTAATCTCTACAATTTAATAGATAACAATTTTAATAGTTTGGATAATTTAGAAATAGAAGTTAAACTAAAAGTAAATATTTCAGACTTTAATAGAATAAAAGGTATTATAAAAAATCAAAATAGCAACATAACCAAAATTAAACAAATTGATAAATACTATATTCCAAAATATAGGAACTTTAATTATGAATGGCTTAGAGTTAGAAATGAAGAAAATAAATGTATATTAACATACAAGAAAAAAATAATTAATAATTGCTGTAAAGAATATGAAGTATTAATTGATAATGTTAATAGTTTTGAAACTATTCTAAAATGCTTAGACTTTCAGAATAAAGGAATTATTACTAAAACAAGAGAAAAAATCATGTATAATGATAAATATGAATTTTCATTCGATAATGTTGATAATATGGGTAATTTTGTTGAAATAGAAGTTAAAAAAATAGCAAAAGATAATGAAAGTGAAATTAAAGAATTAATAGAGTTATTAAAAAGTTTGAAAATTGATATAAATTTAATAGAAAGTAAAAGATATTTTGATTATTTATAGGTGGTATAATGAAGAAAAGTGAATTAATAAACTTAAGAAAGATGTATGTTTCCGAGTTAGATAGATTGAATAGAATAAAAGAATTATTAAATGAAGAAACATGCAAAGAGTTAATAAATTTATCCAAATTAAATGTTGATGAATATAAAAGTATTGATAATTTAAAAGTATTAATAGATGTATTAAATAAAATAAAAATAACTCAAACTAATGGTATATATGTATGTACAGGTACTTTTATTACAGACTGTGATATATGTTATCAAGATACAACATGGTATACAAGAGCGGTTCCGTTTGATGCCGATTATGCAGAATTTAGATGTTATTCTGATATAGAAAATAATCACACGATAAGAGCATATACCAAGCCTGAATTTTTGAGAAGTTATAATCCTCAAATTATTACTTCAGAATTTGAAAGTAAACATATTGTATTGAATCCTTATAACTCGAATGAAAATGATAATGGTTTTAATGAAGTAAAAAATGAATTTTTTATGAATTGTATTGATGTTGGTCAAGCAAAAAGCAAAAGATTAATTTTGAAAAAATATAAGAGAATGTAAAGCGCGTTCTTTTTTTTCTTTATAAATTAAGGATTAAATTCGACTTACTAATTGACAATCAGCACATGGTGATTATGATCATTTAGGAGAAGGCAAAAATATAATAAAAAATTTAAAAATAGAGAAAGTAATAATTAATAAAGGAAATATAAATAATTTAGAAAAAGAATTCATAAATGAATTAAATAATAAAAAAATTCAATATTATCAAAATATAAGTCAAATTAAATTAGAAAAAACCAATATATATTTTTTAAATAATAAAATATATGATAATGAGAATGATAATTCATTAGTATTATATTTTGAAATTTTAGGCAAAAAAATACTATTAATGGGTGATGCTGGGGTAAATGTTGAAAAAAATATAATAGAAGAATATAATATAAAAAATATTGATATATTAAAAGTGGGTCATCATGGAAGTAATACTTCAAGTAGTCAAAGTTTTATCAATGAAATAAAGCCTAAATACTCAATAATTAGTGTAGGGCGCAATAATAGATATAATCACCCTAATGAAGAAGTATTAAAAAGATTAATAAATAGCATAGTTTATAGAACAGATTTAGATGGAACAATTGAGATAGAATTTAATAAGAAGATTAATATAGCTAGATATTTACCTTAAATAAAATATGTTCTGTTTTAAAATTTGGCATAAAATATAATACATTATATAATGTTTAGATAGATGAGAGAAGAGATTCTCTTTTCTTATTTTAAAAATTATTGTAAAATATTTGTAAGAGGAAATTATGAATATATATTTAATAAGTATTGAAAGCTATCATTTAATTGATTGGGAAGTAAAAAAAATTGTAAAGGATAACCCAACAATAATATATAATATGAACAAGGTTAGTATTAAAGAAGTTATAGAAGAAGCAAATTATTTTTCATTAACTGGGGATCAAAAGTATTTAATTGTAAATAATGCTGATTTTTTTGGGGCAGATAAAATAGATGAAAAAGATTCAGAACTTATTTTGAATTATTTAAAAGAACCAAATTTAACTACTACAATTATTTTTACAACACAAAAACAAATAGATTCAAGAAAAAAAATAGTAAAAATAATAAAAGATAATTATGAATTAATATATAAGCCTAAAATGGATAAGAGATCATTAACTGAATTGATTACAAAATATGTTCAAGAAAATGAGTATAACATAGATTATAATTCAGTAAATTATTTGATTAATAATTCATATAACAATTTAGATATAATATATAATGAATTATATAAAATATTTTTATATTATAATTTTCCTTGTACTATAAAATTACAAGATATAATAAAAATTATTGGAGAAGAACTAGATAGTAATAATTTTCATTTTGTAAATGCAGTAATTGAAAGAGATTTAAAGAAAAGTATTAAAATATATAATAGTTTAAGAATATATAAGGTTGAGCCAACTAGTTTAATAATTTTGCTCGCTAGGGAATATCGTTTAATGTATTATGTATTAAAAATGTATCAAAATCATACTAGTTTAAGTGAAATAAGCAGTAACTTAAATTTAGCTGATTGGCAAATTCAAAAACTTTATAATAATGCAATACATTATAAGGAAAAAGAATTACTTAAAAATTTAACAGAATTATGTAATTTAGATAAAAATATTAAAAAAGGAATATGGGATAAAAATACTGCTATATATAATTTTTTATTAGAAGCTTGTATATAAAAAGAATGACTATTTTAAATCATCCTTTATTTTTTCTGTATTTTTAAAATTTAATTTTACATATTTTTCTAATATATTAAATCCTTTTTCTTTTACTAAATCATTAGCAAATTTATCAACATTTAATCCGGCGCCCTTAGGTATTTCATCATTGATTTCAAGGCTCATTTTTTCTATTTCTTGTAGGAATACATATCTACTAATAATAGATGCACAGGCAACACTTAAACATTGATCCTCAGCTTTAGGAGTAAATGTAATATTGGTAACTTTTTTTGGTGTATCCTTTAAATATGCATAATAATTTTTAGATGGAGTAAATTGATCCACTACAATTTTATCATAGTTATTATATTTTTCTACCATATTTAATAATACTTTATTATGTAGAATAGCTTTTATTTTATTCATATTTAAGTCTTTATTATAAAATTTATTATAAGTTTCATTATTTAAAATATAAGTGCAATAAGGTATTTTTTTAATAATTAAAGGGGCAATTTTTTTTATTTTTTCATCTGTTAGTTTTTTAGAATCCATTACTTTCAAATCGTTTAAAAAATCAATATTTTCTTTATTTACATAAGTTGCACTTACAACAATAGGTCCAAAATAATCACCGGTTCCCACCTCATCAGAGCCAATAGTATTATAAATGTCAAAATTTTGTTTTGAACTTTTATTGTTTGTTTTATCTTTTCCAGTTTTAATATCAATAATTCTATTATTTAATTTCTTTTCTAAATCAATCCAAATGTTTGCATCAATATCTGCACTAATTCCTTGAAACATAACTTTACCACTTTCATATAAAGTAATGATGGTATCTGCTTCCATTGCTTGAAATATTGCATATGGTGGGGTTTTATCTCTTCTTAACTTTTCATAATATTTAATCATTTTTTCTTTTACATTATCACTTACTTTAAAAACTATTGTCATATTTACCTCGCTTTTCATAATTTTAACATATTTATCTTTATTTTTCATCTTAATT
>CASFPB010000022.1 GCA_949296605.1 uncultured bacterium | reverse complement strand
TTTTATAATCATTTATTCTATCACTCAAAAAATGATTATACACAAATCTAGTACATCCAATAGTTTTATTAATTAATTCTTTTTGTTTATCTGTTGGATATAATCTTAAAACATATCCTTTAAATATTGTCTGCATAATTTTCCCCTAAATAATAAATTTATTATACCAAACAAATGTATGCATGTCAAGCAAATTTTTCGAAAAAGTATGACTTTCCTATTATATAAAAAAAGATGCTATCTAAGGAGCGATTAACACCACGATACCATCCTATTTATTTTCTTAATTAATATAACGGCTTTTATACCGGAGTTTATTAACTCTCTTAGAAAGTAGTAACTTTTAATCTATTTATTAGTTTACACCGACCACTAACTCTCTTTAAAAATCAATTAAAAATCATGTCTTTCATCAACGATTTACAAAAGTATATTACCACAATATTTAAGAATTATCAACATTATTCTTTGTTCTAGTTAATCTTAAATCTGATGACAATAAACGAACCATCATATTAGTTCTTTCAACAGACCCTTCACCATTAAAATGTTTAATAAGTTTTAAATTTTCTTCTATTTCATTTATTTTTTCTAATAATTGTCTTTTAACTTCAACTGAATGTAAAACATTACTATAATCTTGAAAATTAGAATCTATTTGTTCTAATTGTTTTTTTAAACTTTCAAGTTCATAAGCTTCTTCAATAATACAAGGATTAATATAAACTTGATACCTTCCTAAACTATCTTCTACAATTAATAACTTTCTAGATAAAACTAAATCACTAAACCTAAAAGCAAAAAGTAAAGAAACGGGAATAATATTATACCATCCTTCAATATCTTTATGTTTTAATAGCCTTTTTTTACCACTTTCGGGCACGTAATCATACATACATACATTATCTTTTAAAAAATTATCCATACTAATTGCATTTTTTTCACAAAATTCTAAAACTTCAACACTTATCATAATATACTCCATCACTTATAAATCAATTATATCATCAAAAAATATTATATAACAACATTTTTAAGCACCATTTAAAAATTTTAATATTTCATCATAAATTAATTTTTTCCCTGGTTCAAATAATATTTTATGTTCCATATTAGCATATCCTAAAAATTTAATATTTGAATATCCATTTTTTTGCAAAATACTAATATAATTATTAACAGCATTTTTCCCACTTAATTCTGATTCTATTTCACCATAATTAAAAAATATTGGTAAATTCTTATTTAAAGCTTGATATTTACCTGTCATATTAAATTTATTCAAAAGTAAAAAATTTAATACTGAAGCGTTATAATAATCAAAAGAACATAATGTATCATTTTTATATATACTTTTAGCATTAACATCTTTAAACAATAAATCTAAATTTTCAAGTTTTAAAGTATTTTTTAAAAAGCCACTTACTTTATATGGTCCAAAGTATTTATTTACTAAATTAGTAATTTTTAAACTTGTATTTATACCTTTATAATAAACTGGACTACATAAAATAACCTTATTTAATTTATTATCATATTTTTGAATAAGACCTAATAAAATATTAGCTCCAATTGAATCACCCACTAAATATAATGGTAAATTAGAATATCTATTTTTAACATATTCCATCAATATATTTTGATCTTCAATTAATTTTTCATAATCATCAACATAACCTAATTTATAATTACCACTAATACTTTTACCGTGACCACGAATATCACTAATAATAACATTAAAATTATTCGCATTAAGATAATTAACAAAATCATAATATCTTTCTTTATGTTCTTTATATCCTGGAATAATTTGAATTATCCCTCTAGGATTGACTACTTCAAATAAAGAAACAGATAAATAAATTAAATCACTAGATTTTAAGCTAATTTCAATCATTTAAACCTCCATACCATAATTCATTAACACTTAAACTTGTGCTTTCTGGCATAGGATCTGGTAATGTAAACCTAACAATTGAAGGAATTTTGAACCCTGAACCAAAACAAAATGCAGTTCCAGGATTTAAAGATTTAATTTGTTCTAGAGTTTCCAAAGATACATTAGTGCTCATATCTTTAACAATATTTAAATCTCTAGGGTGAAACATTCTAAAAACAATAAAATTAGAACATTGACTTAAAGCAGTTGTAGAAAGTTCACTAGGCCTTTGTGTTATAAAAGTAAGTAAAGTTCCATATTTTCTTCCTTCTTTTGTTATCCTATCAAATATATTATATCCGATTATATCAATATCATTATCATTTTGAACATATCTATGTGCTTCTTCTAATATAATATTTATAGAAAATTGTCCACGTGGTTCCAATCTAGTTGTATAATTAAATAGTAATTTACTAAATAATTTTGTCATTATTTTGGCAAATCTATCTTCTAAATAACTTAAATCAACATTAATTAATTGCGTATTATTAAACATATTTTTGATAAATTCTTCTTTGCTATAATAAGAATCAAATTCAAAAATATGTCTTTCCTCACTATTAAGAATTGATCTTAATCTAGTTTTTAAAATATTATTTAGTTTATAAGATTCATCATTATTAATACTACCTTCACTAATTAAAGCAAATTCTAAAGCATAATATAAATCTTCCAAACTATATGGCATATCTTTTATTAAATTTATATTTTCCAAATTAACATTTTCAAATTTTTGTAAAAATTTAACAACTTCTTGAATCGAATTCATTTTTCCTTGTTCATCAATAAGTAAACATTGTCTTAAAGTTCTATCATATCCAGGTTGATGTATTATAGCATCTAAATTCAAGTTTTCTGTATAATAATGTGATAATACAGCAATAATTTGATCTCTTACATTACTTGAAGGCCTTCCACTTGTAAGAATATCTAATAAGCAATTAGCAATTATTCCATTTTTATATTCTTTCATTTCGGGATTTTCGCTTTTAAAAATACTCACTAATTTTAAAGCTTTAGATAAAACTGGTAATTGTTCTCCATCACTTGCTTGTAATAAAATAGCTAAATCATCAGCATCCAAAAAATAAGCAGGAAAATTAAGTATCATAGCAGAACCAATACTTGCATCAGTAGTATAATTTTGAAATTTTAATCCAACATTATCTAAATTTTTAAAAGTGTTTACATATTCACCATAAGCATCAAATAATATGATATGAGAATTTACTGGCTTACTAGGATTTAACAAAAATAAATTTTGCAATATTCTTGAAACTCCACAAGATTTACCAGAACCAGAATTACCAATAATTGCTGAATGATTAGCAAAAAAATCATTTAAAGCAACAGAGATATTAAAATTATTATATATTGGAGATTTACCCAAAAGCAATCTATCTTTACTTAATTCATTTTTTCCATACAATATTTCAAGTTCTTGATAAGTAACTATTCTAACATTAGAAGTTCCACTTGGTTTTCTAATAATACCAGCGGTAAACTTATCATTTATTATTTCACCAATTAATAATATTTTAGCTAATTTTTCATCAATATATATTACTTCTCCAACAGCTTTTCTACCTTCATCTTCAAATATTACATGACAATTCATTAAATTAGATAATGCACCACCAGATACATTCTCTATTGTCAATTCATTATTATCAATTTTTAATATTTTACCAAACATTCTATCACCTACTGTTAAAATAAGTATAACATGGATAAATTTAAAAATACATATTTAAAAAGAAAAAATAAATTAATTAATATTTTATGTATTTTAAAAAAATAAATATACCAAAAATAGGAATTGAATAACATTATAAAATCAGCTATAATTAACTTGAACAAACGTTCGGAGGAAAATTATGGAAAATTTATATATTAAAAGAAATATAATGTGTATAGATTTAAAAAGCTTTTTTGCATCATGCGAATGTATTGAAAGAGGATTAGATCCGTTTAAAGTTCCATTAGTAGTAGCAAATGATAAACAAGGAAACGGAGCAATAACTCTTGCAATAACCCCATATTTAAAAAAACAAGGAATAGCATCAAGAACCAGATTATACGATATACCTAATAATATAAAATATACAATAGTTCCTCCAAGAATGAAATTATATATTAAAAAAAGTAAAGAAGTCGTTAATATATACTTAGATTACGTATCACAGGAAGATTTACACATTTATTCAATAGATGAATGCTTTTTAGATGTAACAGATTATTTAAAATTATATAAAAAAACAGATTATGAATTAGCAGAAGAAATATTAAAAACAATCTATGAAAAAACTGGATTAACTGCAACATGTGGAATTGGCCCAAATATGTTACTAGCTAAAGTAGCAATGGATGTTGAAGCCAAAAAATATAAAAATGGTATTGCTAAATGGACATATGAGGACATACCAACAAAATTATGGCCGATTACTCCATTATCCAAAATGTGGGGAATCGGAAGTAGAATGGAAAAAAATTTAAATATTTTAAATATATATAAAGTTGAAGATTTAGCAAAATATAATCCCCACAAACTAAAAGACAAATTTGGAGTTATGGGATTAGAATTATGGAATCATGCTAATGGTATAGATACAAGTAAAATATCTGATTTTAAAGTGCAAGCTAAAGACAAATCATATAGCCATTCACAAGTATTATTTAAAGACTATAACGAAACCAATATAAAAATAATAATAAATGAAATGGTTGAATTATTAACAGCAAGACTTAGAAGTAATAATAAACAAACAACAGTTATAGGTTTTGGAATAAGTTACTCCAAAGAAATAAATAGCGGTTTTTATCACAGTATAAAATTAGATGCTCCAACAGACTCAAATAAAGAAATAACAAATTATTGTAATATATTATTTGATAGATATTATGAATATTTACCCATAAGAAAAGTGAGTATATCTTGCGGTGGCTTAATACCTAAAAAAGGAGTTCAATTAAATTTATTTGAAAAAATTGATGATATTAAAAATGAAACAAAAATAAATGAAGCAATTGATGAAATAAAAAATAAATTTGGCAAAAACAGCTTAATAAAAGCATCCAACCTTTTAGAAGATTCAACAGCCATAGAAAGAAACAATAAAATCGGGGGCCATCATGAATAAAAATGACCGAGGAATAATAAAATGGCAACCATTTAACTCCCTTATGAATGGAAAACTAGTAATTAATTCTTTATTAATTGAAAGAGAAAAAATAAATAAACCTATAATTTCAGAAGAAGATCAAGAGGAATTAGAAAATAAAATAATTGAAGCATATTATACTCAGAATAAAATATTAATTCAGTATTATAAAAATGGATATTTATTAAAAACATTAACAAAAATAAAAAAAATAGATTGTGCATATAAAACAATCTATTTAGAAAACAACATTAAACTATTATTTAAACAAATAATAAAAATTAAATTTGGATAATGGATACAAAATAATAATTGTTATCATTACCTTTTTTATATGTCCATTTATATGTTTTTAATAAATCCAAATCAGTAAAATTTTTATCACCAACAGTATCAACATAAATAGATAAAAGTTCACTATCCATCAAATTACTATAAACATTATAAGTATTATTTTCTACAAATTGAAAATAACCAAATTTTTCATAAATATATAATTCATCATCTTTAATTGTAGCATTAACAATACTTTTCTTAATAAAATCATTATTACATGTATTACAAATTTCTTGATTTATAACAAAAGAATTAGTATTAGAATCATAATTAACTAAAAAATTATCATAAGCTATTATATCTGAATTTAAAAAATTATCAGCAAAATTATCTAAATTAAAAATACTTTTAGCAGTTTTATTAAATTCATCTACACTTAAAATAAAATTATTGAAACAACCTTCATTTGAATAGCTATCAAAAATAAGAACTGCTTTTTCATTATTAGTCAATTCTCCAAGAGTTAAAGAATTATCATAAAATCTTTTTAATAAAGAAATGGAATTTGAACAATTATCTAAATTTATTTTATTATATGTATTATTTAAAATGACAGAATTTAAAGGTATTTCTTCTTCATTATTATTACTATTATTAGTATCATCAATAATTACACCAATTTCATCATTACTATTATAATCATAATATTTAAATCCTAAATAAAATCTATATAATGTATCACTAAAAATATAAACAACAATAAAAGTTAAAATGAAAAGTATCACAACATCTTTATTTATTTTTTTAGATTTATTATTAGAATTTCTAAAAACAATTTTTTCTTCTTCATCTTTTAATAATGGTTCTTGCTTCATACTAGTATCACCCTACAATTTAATATAACACAATTTATTTTATTAATAAAGAACTTTAGCTAATTTTTACATAATATAAATCGACATTAATTTTTCTATTACTATATTTTTTAATTTCTAACTTATCCTATATGGATTACTTTTAGTTCCATTTCCGCTAACATACGAGATATTAGACTTCAGATAAAAGACAGGCCTAATACCAAAGATATTACCTACTGGACTATATAACAAATCTCCATCATACTCAATAACAAAAGCCATTCCAACACGAGGATAATAAAGATCCACTATTGTCCATTCAAACAATCCCATATATAACCAATTGTTTTGTGTTATTGATGACGAATTATATGAATTTAAACTAGACATCCATGCATCTGGGTATGCTGCATATCCATAATCACTTGGATACATCAATCCTATTTCTGCAGTATATCTTGTTGGATTACTTCCATTGCCATTTATTCTATCAAAAAACTCTTTTGCTGTATAATTGATTGAATTCTGATTGAAATTTGCTCCAACTATCCATGTTGTATCTTCTATCATAGAACTCCATGAACTTCCTAAATAATTTAAATAATTTGTATTTAAATTTATTTTATTTAATTCACTTTTGCTCCAAAAACCCTCATCCCAAACACCATTTTTATCCCAGCTATACACTGCAATCGTGCTTGTATCCATACTTCCTTTATAGTTTGAGGTATCTCCATTGAAACTGCCACCATAATCCTTTCCATCAGTTCCAAGCATATCACTTGTCGTATAATCAGCCTTAATTAATTTAACATTGTATTCTCCATCACTATCTTCATCAAATACACCAATTATTCGATATAAATATTCATCTGGGCAAGGTGTAGCATTACTTCCAAAACACACATAATTGCTTATTTCTTCAACTATATATCCATCAGAAATAGCTTTATTAAATGCAGCATCATATGCAGCAGCACTATCACCATCATAATCATTAGGGTCATAGATACTATTATTATAGGATAAACCTATTCCCTCTTGAACTTTGCCTTCGTTCGTTAATTCATCCAAATAATTATAATAATCATTTAATATTTCATCATTTCCACCATTCATCATAGCATCTAATACATCCATATAATCACAATTATTTATTTCACAATATTCTTTAGCTAAAATAGTAAATAAGCCCATTCTATTAGCTTCTGTATACAAAGTTTTTTTATATAAAACTGCATTTTCGATTACTATATCATCTATTGATGCGTATTGGTCCTTATATTTATTTGCAACATTGTAACCGCCACCGCTATATCTATATGAGTAATCTTCTGCATCATTATTATAAGTTGTTACATATGCAACCATTTCTCCATTTCCTACTTCACTTACTCCTAACAAATACATAGTACCAAAAACAAATTGATAAGCTTCACCTACACAATTACTTTGGCTTATGGGATTTAGATTAAAATCTGTTACTTCAACACCATCGGTTGTTGTTTTACATATTCCTTCTGCATCATCCCATGTAACGCTTACTTTATTTGAAAAAAAGTCAGAAAAATTAGAACCAAAATATCTTGTTTTATTTGAACCATCTAATAACTCAACTTTATAGATTTTTTGACAATTAGCATTACTGTAAATTACATCTTGACCATCAAAATCCCATACAGGATTTCCATCATACATACAAACAGACTCTGATATACTTATTTCTCCATCATGATAATATAATCCATTTTCTCCATCTGTTGTATATACTTCATTTATTAAATAGCTCGCAAAAGTTTTATATTCTTCCCTTTGCATTATTATTTTAGCATCCATACTTTTACCAGTATTATTTTCTTGATCACTATCAAGATTTATAAATGTAGCTTTAAAACTCCACTTTTGTGTAGTCGGTGTTGTGCTACTACTTGATGATATAGCATAATTTTCTGCAACAGCAAATAAACCACTTGCAGTAGTTATATCAAAACCTTTAACCTGAGTTCCATCAGCACCAGTTGCAGTAACATAATTTAAACCTTCTATTGAAGTAACTTC
>CASFPB010000021.1 GCA_949296605.1 uncultured bacterium | reverse complement strand
GTTACACCACTAACTACACTTATATTATATACCAAATAACACATTATTTGATAATTTTTAAAAAATATCAAATTTCGTGTGTTTTTAGCGTGTATTAATATATCATAAAAATTAATAGTTGACAAATCTTAGAATGTCATTAAAAATTCTAATTTAAAATAACTATAGAAAGATTTAAAAATGCAGCAAAAAGTAGCCATAATAAATATAAAATATTTAATAAACCAGCTAATTTATTAATTTTATAAAAATTAATAATCATAAATATAACTAATATAATTAAAAAAATAATCCACAAAAAACTAAATAAATATAAATGGAATTTAAAAAACCATAAAATCCATAAGGAATTAATTAAAAGTTGAAAAAAATAAATAATTATAGACTTATCTTTATTATGATATTTACTATCTAATATAAGATATAAAGAAATACCCATAAGAGTATAAATAACACTCCATACAATTGGGAAAATAAAACCAGGAACATTAACACCTTTGTTTAAATTTAAATAAGCATCACCAATATTAATAAACATTGCAAAAAAATTGCCAATTAAAAAAGTAATAATAATTGATAATACTAATTTTTTAATATTAATTTTCAAACTATCACCAATAAATATTATTACTTTTGATATAAATAATTGCTAGATTATAAGAATTTTTTTAACTCTTCAACTGTTTTTTCTTGCATATCAACATATTTTTGAACCAAATCATTTACTTTTTTATCCGTATCTTTATGATTTAATAATTTTCTTCCCTCAATTATTCCCATATTAGTGCCATGTAATAATAACTCAGCAATTTTGGAATTGCTTTTATCCATAAACGTCTTTATTTCAATACCATACTAAGTCATAGCTTTATTTACAGCATTAGTTTCATGAGGTTCTTTATCACTATAATTAGAATATATTTTAGCAATTTCATTATTTATTTCTTTATATTCATTATATTGAACATTTAACACATCTTTTAATTTTTTATCTTCTACCTTATCTAAAATAAAATTTATTGCATCCATACCCATAGTAGTTCCCTTATTTAATTCATCTAAAACGTTAATATTATTTTCTTCTTTACTCATACATGCCTCCATTTCTATTATGAATTGAAAATACCAATATATACATATTTGTAATAATTAAAATTTATATTTATAATATTAATGGTGATTAAAATGCACGTTATTCACAACTTAAAACCAATTTTTAATAAAAATTCTAAAATATTAATTTTAGGAAGTATGCCAAGCATAAAATCTAGAGAATTAGGATTTTATTATGCACATCCTCAAAATCGCTTTTGGCAAATCTTAGAAATACTATTTGAAATAAAATTAGAAACTAAAGAAGAAAAAATAGAATTTTTATTAAAAAATAGTATTGCATTATGGGATGTATTTAAATCTTGCGATATTTTAGCATCTAGTGATAAATCTATAAAAAACTATAAAATAAATGACATTAACTATATAATAAAAAATAGTAAAATAAAAGTAATTTTTTGCACAGGAAAAAGTGCATTTAATACATTGTCAAAGAATTTTAAAACAGACATTCAAATTTTTTATTTATCCAGTCCTTCAAGTGCTAATGCATCAAAAAAATTAGAAACATTAGTTACCGAATACAAAATAATTCTTCAATATTTAAAGTAATATTCTGCTAGATCCTTTATTCCTTTCATAATATTCTTCCAAAGTTATATCTTCTTGAAATAATATTTTTGCTAACTCAAATCCAACAAACCTAAAATGCCATGGCTCATATTGAAAACCTGTAACATGTTCTTTCCCTTTTGGATACCTTAAAATAAAACCATATCTATAACTATTATTAGCAAGCCATATAGCCTCTTTATCATCACCTTTAACATCATCGGAATATACACCATTATTATAATATGCAACATCAAAGGCTAATCCAGTTTGATGTTCACTAGCACCAGGCAAAGCTATTTTTTGATATGCACTATCTCCAAGTTGGTCTAATAATTTATCTAATAAAATTTTTTGATATTCATAAGACCTATATCCACTATCTAATATAAAAAATATTCCTTCTTTTTTTGCATCTTCCATCATTTTTAAAATATAAGGATAAATATCTTCTCGAATCATCGGCTTTAATGTTGGATCTTTATATTGATGAAAATTATTTTCATTATCATCAGTTACGATCAAATTAGAAGGACAATAAAAAGGTGATAACAAATTATCATTATTTACTAAAACATCATATGCTAATTCGCTCATAAATTAAAATCTCCATTCTTAAATATCATAATTTTACCATCCTTTGTATCAGCTAAAATATTCAAATCTTCTGAACCAATCATAAAATCTACATGATTACTAGAATGATTTAAACCTTTTTCTTTTCGTTCATCAATTGACATTTTATCAGCGTCTTTTAAACATTCAGGAAATGCATCGCCTAATGCAATATGACAAGAAGCGTTTTCATCTAAACATGTTTCTCCAAAAACAAAATAAGTTTTAGCAATTGGACTATTTACAGATACTAAAGCACATTCCCCTAAAAAAGAAGAAAATGAATCGCTTTCTATAATTCCTTTTAAAATATCTTTACCAATTTTGGCATCATAATCAATAACTTTACCATTTTCAAATTTTAACCAAAAGTCATCAATTAGAGCACCAGAATACATCAAAGGTCTAGTAGCATAAACTATTCCATTTGTTTTCCTATAATCTGGAGAAGTAAACACTTCATAAGTAGGCATATTAACTATCATATCGCTACCATAACCAGCACATTGCCAAATAACACCTTTAGGAAGTTCAAGATATAAATCAGTTCCTAAAGAATTAGTATAATGCATAAAAGTTATTTCTAATGAATTTAATTTATTTACTAATTTTTGTTGCTTATCTAAAAAATTATTCCACTCTAAAATTGGATTATCTTTATCAGTCATAGTAGCATTGCACATTAACTTAAATAACTCATTGTATGCATCATCTTCATTTAAATTAGGAAATTTACTTTTTGCCCAAACTTTATTTGGCATAACAGCAATACACCAAGAAATTTCATTTATCAATTGTTTTGATTTATAAATTGGTTTACTAGTTCTAGATTTTAAAGCAGCAATATTCATATTTTCAGCTGGAATATCATCAAAATAATGTGGAAATTCGGTTGATAAAATCAAAAATGCTGAATCTTTCTTAGCATATTCATCCCAAATTGCATCATCAAAATAAGGATCATTTTTAATGATTTTAGGATCTTGTAATAATTTGAAATGTCTTTCTTCTTTATTGTTTTTATCTAAATAAATATCATAAATGCCTATTTCATTAGCTTTTTTTATAAGTTTTTGAACAAATAATTCATTATCATCATAATAACTAATAAATAATGACTTAGATTTTTTAAAACTTAGGCATCTATTTACTAATAAATTTGCATATTTATCTTCTAATTTTTCTAACATAAAATCACCAATTTCATTATATCATATTTAGAAATATGCAGAAATTAAAAAAATGTGTATTAAACACATCTATATTATTTATTAGGATCAACTAATATCTTAACAGCAGCATCAGATCCGCTAGTTAATCTCTCATAAGCATGTTGAACTTCTTCCAAAGACACAACATCATCAACAAATTTCATAGCATCAATCTTTTTATTAGCAATTAGATTAATACATGAATTAAATTCATTATATGTATAAGCAATAGATCCTTGAACAACTAATTCTTTCATAACTGCCATAACAGTATAAGTAGGTATTGCATTTGTAGCAACTCCAACTAAAACAACAATTCCACCAGGTTTAACCATTGTAAAAGCACTATTTACAGCAGCATCATTACCAACACATTCAATAACTACATCAAAACCGCCATTAGTTTTTTCTAATAATTTTTTCGGTAAATCACTTTCTAAAGCATTAACAAATTCATCAGCAACTTTTAACTGAACTGCTTTTTTCCCTCTAGCTTCATTAGTTTCTGATAATGCAACATAACTTGCCCCTTCTTTTTTAGCAAACTCAGCAGATGCAAGACCAATTATGCCACCACCAATAATTAAAACATCATCACCAACAGCAATGCGTCCTAAATGAGCAGCATGCAACCCAACAGCAAGTGGTTCAACCATTGCAACCTCTTCATCTTTCATATTATCAGGGACTTTAATAACCATATCACTACGAACAGCTATTTTACTAGTTAATCCTCCTGGATTATCTAAAGATAAACCAACAGCATGACTCCAAGTTTCTGGGCAAAATTGAACATCACCATTTCGACAAGCTTCACACTTTCCACATGGAGATATTGGTAAAGCAGTAACTCTATCTCCTTTATTTAAATCAAGTCTATCTCCTGGATCTAAAACAACACCTGCAAATTCATGTCCCATAACTAAGCCCTTAGGCTCACCGTTTACCCAATAATGTATATCTGAACCACAAATACCTGATTTTTTTACTTCTATAATAACTTTTTTCCCATCACTAATAGGTTCATTAATATCTTTTATTTCAAATTCTTTAACCCCTTTTATTGCAACTGCTTTCATGTATAATCCTCCTATAAAAAATTATAACATATCATTAAAAATGCATAAATTAATAATAATATAATTTTACAATTTGTTGTCGAAAAGAACAATAAAACTTAAAATAATCCACAAAAAAGGATACAAACCCATATCATTTTTTATCAACAATTTGAACATGAGGATAAGGTATTTCTATACCTTCTTTTGAAAATCTCTTTTTTAAAGAATATTGTAATTTATAAGTGTTTTCAAAAACATCATTATTATTATTGCCCCATACCCAAGCTCTTAAAATAATACCAGAATCTCCCCATTCAGAAACTCTAACTTTTGGGAATTCAACATCTTTATTTCTCCCCTTAGAATTTGGATGATATAATTTATTCATTTCTTCTTTAATAATATTAATAGCTTTATCTATATCCGATTCATAAGATATTGAAAAATCAACAAGCTTAACATTTTCATTTTCGCTATAATTAAAATTTTCAATAGTATAAGTATTCATTTCACAATTTGGAATAATAACTCTTCTATTATTAATTGTTCTAATAATTGTATGACGCATCGTAATATCTTCAACAGTTCCACTTACACCTTTATCAATACATTCAATAAAATCTCCTACTTCATAAGGATTTCCCAAAACAATAGCTACACTTCCAAAAAAATTTTTTAAACTTTCTTGAGCAGCAAAACCTAAAACAACAGAACCTATTCCTAATCCAGATAACAAAGTAACTGAAAAAGAATTAAAAATATCAAATTGAGTTAAGGAAACTAAAATTGCTAGTAAATATATAACTACTTTTTTAATTCTTTTTACAAACATCAACAATGTAGTAACATTCTTTTTTCTTTTTATTTTAATAGCTTTATCAATAATTCTATCAATTACTTTATTTAAAATACATGCAACTAATATAATTAAAATTACAGCTATAAAATTATCTAAATAATTATCTAAAAATTTTTGCACAACATCACCTAAATAAATTATAACAATTTATAAATATAATTACAAACCTTTAATTAAGTTAACTTAAAAATTTTTTTAATAACTATACTTATAAAATATGCAACAACCAACATTATAAAAACAGTTACAAGACTACTCGGATTTTTTAAACTATCCAATAAGCTTGTTCCAACAAATCCCCAAAAATAAACTAGGAAAATTTTACTAAAAAAAATAGAAATAACAAATTTTTTAAAATTCATATTTACTAACCCAGCAGCAATATTCATCATAAAAGCTGGTGTAAATGGAATGGCAAGAATAAGCATTATGTTAGTAATAGACATATTTTCTATATAATTCATACACTTAGTTAACAAATTAATATTATGGATTTTTTTTATAATTAAAGTTCTAAAATATTTTTTAACTAAAAAATAAGCTAATATACAACCTAATACTGTACATATCCAAGAAATTATAAAACCCCAAATAATACCAAAAGAAACAAAATTAATAGTTATAAAAACAAATAACGGTAAAATTGGCAGTATAGATTCAAAAACAATTAATAAAGAAGCAAACACCGGAGCCCAAACTCCAGCATTACTTAAACAATTAGTTAAAAATAAATAAAAGCTATCAAACATTTCTTTCATATTACCACTATTACTAGTATAATATAAATGAAAATAAAATACCAAATTATTTTATAACTTGAGTAACATCATAACCCAAATATTCTAACATAGCAACTACTTTTTGACTTAAATGCCCCTTATTACATACAATAAAATACTTTTTACTTTTATCTAGTATAGTTTTATAATTCATCAATAACTTATCAGAATATATATTTATACTACCCAGAGTAGGATTCTTTAAATAATCATCTGGATGTTGAACATCTATTAAAACACCAAAACTAGGATTATATTCATTAATATTTAACTTTTTCATACTATCACAATATAAAATATGAAAATAATAAAAAGGAGAATAATTAAAATTAATCATCTCCAAAAAAATCATCAAAAAATTCATCATCAGAAATTACATTATCATCTATAACTTTGCTGTCATTATCAACATGTATTATAGGTTTATCACTATTCTTTTCATTAATGTGAACGTTATTGTTAATTAATTCATCATCATTATTATTTTGCTTATTTATGTTATTTAAAGAATTACTAATAAATGGATCAATAATATTTTTATCTTTAACTTGTTTTTTTAATTCGGTATTATCATTTAAAAAACCACCATTATTTGTATTTTTATTAAAATAATTATCTAAATTATTATTAAACATATTTAAATTTGAATCATTAGTTTTGGGATTACCAATAAATTGATTTAAATTCCCTATATCATCATTTTTTAAATTAGGAATTTCAAAATTATTGGAATTATTTAAAAAACTAGAGTTTTGCATTTTTTTCTTTTCAGCTTCTTGGCGATCTAGTTCCTTAAATTTATTATCTAAGTCTTTAAGCATACTATCAATATCTAAAGAATTAAAACTATCTTTAGAGCCAAAAGAATTAGTATTAACACTACTAAAACCTCCAAAAGTATTGTCTATATTAGGTTTAAATGGATTAGGATTTTTAAATTGCATATTACTAGAATTAGCCATTTTCTTACTTTTTTCTTCAGTAACAAACTTTTTCAAATCAAAGATTTCTACTTCTTGTTTTACTCTTTGAGGATATGGTTCATCCTTTCTCTCAATTCCCCAATTCATTAAAAAATCAGGTTGCAATTTAGTTCTAAAAGGATCAGTTCTAAGTCTTTTAATAATAGCTTCAAATAACTTCATTTTTTGTAAATCAGTTACACTTATTAGAGGTCTAGTTGCATTTTTATCTTTATCATCAGTAATTTTTACTTCTCCACACATTTTACTGATTTCTTCTAAAGCCTTCATTTCAGTACTTATTAAATAAACTAAATTACCACAATTACCTTTAATAATTTCAGCAACATTATCACCATAAACATCATTTAATTGAGCAAAGTTTTGAATAATAAATGTAAATCTAATATCACGACTTCTTGCGGCAGATACCATAGCATCAACATCTTTAAGTGGTGGCATATTTGCAAATTCATCCAAAATAAAATTTGTTCTATATGGTAATTTTCCACCATTTTCTTGAGCAACATCTATTAAAGTTTCATAACATTGTTTAATAAAAATAGTCATCAAACTATGATAAGTTTTCTTTTCATCATGAATAATCATAAAAACAGCGGTTTTACCATTACCGATATCACGCATATTAAAATCACTATAAGAAAGCATTTCACTCAAAGCTTCACCGGTAGAAAAATTTCTTATTTTTTGTCTAAAAGTTGCAAGTAATCCACCTTTAGTATCATTCGGAGCATTAATTGTACTGGTTGCAAAAATATACGGAGTAGATTTCTCTCCCTTTAAACCAAAATATTCTTTAATATAATTACTTGTTGCATATCTTTCTTCACCAACAGCACTCATATAATTTATACTATTTAAATTAACTTCTCTTTCTTTAGCGTCCTCAAACAATCCCAAAGCCAATCCAGAAAAATAGTCAGCAGCAGATTTTTCCCAGAAATCTGATTCAGACTTATTACTAGAATCATACAAAATGTTTAAAGCAACGTCATTTAATAACTCAATTGCTTTATCTTGGTTACCACCAGTATAATATTTATAAGGTAAAGTTAAAGGATTCCAAGAATTACCATGCAACGGCTCACGAAAATTCAAAACAATAATTTTGTATCCTTGTTTTTTTAAATAAGTAGCACTATATTTATAAATTTCACCTTTAGGGTCAGTAATAACCATACTTTCCCCTTTTTTAGCAAGTAGATTTACCATCGGTTTAACTATAGTTTCTGTTTTACCACTACCGGTAGATCCAATTACTAAATTATGATATTCACCATTATCAACCCAAATTTCTTTTCCATTATTAATCAAAGGAATTCCTGCTGCTTCTACAGTTTCACTAAATGGAGAAACCTTTACTACCTTACTTTGATTTTTTATATCCTTTTCTTTCGCCCACTTTGAATAACCATCGCTTGATTTTTCTTTAATTTTTAAACCAAATCCTGATCCTTTGTCTTTTTTAAATATGTAAGAAGAAACACTAGTAAATATTGCTATTAATGCACCTATAAAAACCATTAAAGTTATTGGTAAATAATAACTAGTAAAAGCTTTAAAAGGTAAAAGACCATAAAAAGAACCATTATGAGCTAAAGAATCAATATTTAATACAGCGATAGAGCATAAATATAATAATAATCCGCAATACAAACAAAATAATAAAAAGTCTTTTGGCTCAACTTTAAATTTCATTTTTATAATCTCCTTCCACTAAATATTATACAATACTTTAGAATATTTAAACAACTATAACTTTTTTCTTTTAACTACAATAATTATTATTAATCCAACAAAAAATAATGATACAACTAATAAAATAATTAATATATGATTTTTACTTTGTTGATTATCCAAAGTATCACTATTATCATCTGGTGACTCATTTTCATCATCAGGAATCTCATTATCATCCTCAGGATTAAAGTCATCTAAATTATCTGTAACAGTATCAAAACTAATGTTAATACTTTTATTAGAATAATTATTCCTATCTATGACCCATGTATAAATACCATCACTAGAAAAATCAGCATTATTATAAATTATGTCAAAATCTGTATTAATAATTATTTTTATATTATCAAGTAAAGGATACGTATCAAACAACTTACATTTATTATTAGTTTTTAATGTATAAATATCTTCATATTTTGATACATTTATTTCATTAAAACATGCTTTTATAGCATTGGATCTATAAAAATTATTATAATCAAAATCAAAGTTATAATTAACACCATACATAGAATTATTATTTATTAATTTTTTATTATAATACTTAACATTAGTTTGTATTCCTTCACCATAAGGATCAAAATTTTCATCATTATAATAAGCCATAATATTAGTATTTAGCATATCACTAAATAGTGCTCTATAAGATTTATTATAATAATCTTCTTGATTAACATCTAAATTGCTTAAATCATCAGTAAAAATTAATATATCTTCAGTAAAAAATTCATCTATTGTTAAATTATATTCAACAGAACACCCACTCAAAATTATTATACAAACAATTAATAAAATTACTTTTTTCATATTCACCTCAATCTATTAAATAAATATAACAACCAAATGCACCTACATAACCATTAATACGATCCTTTGATATAGTAGTAGTTTTAAAGCAACCTTTCCCGTTACCTTCACAATTATATTTTCTTGCTAATCTAGTTCCCCCCATTGAATCATACCAATTATGAAGAGTTGCACGATCCGGAACAATTCCATTGCTAATAGAAGCCTCAGAAATTACAATTGAACCATCACTATTAACTTGTTCTACTACTGCTACATGCCCATATTCACCACCAGTCCACGAAATTAAAGCACCAACTTTAGGTTCATTAACATTTGTAGATTTTCTAAAAGTTCCGTTATTGACTTCTGCTACACTACAATAGGCATTTCCATTAGGCATAGAATTCCATTGTTTATCGATTCCCATTGTAGCTAGAATCTCTTTTGCTCTATGTCCAGCATACCAAGAGCATTCACCTTCATAATCAGTATAAGCAAGTTGCTGCGATGAACTTTGATCATAAAAATAACTATTAGATCTTAAAGGACGAGTTAATCTAGCAATATAACCATCTGGGGTAACCTCAAGTCCACTTTCACTAGCACCAGAACAAACAGCTTCTCTTGACATAACACCTTCGGAATCATAATCATTATAATTGCTTAAATCTCTACTATAAAACAACCCTTGATCGGTATAATCTCCAGTAACAAACAAAGCAAACTCAGCTTTTCTACGTTTTTTTAAGCCATCTAATGCTTGAATTTGACCATTCATATTAGCATTAACGTATTTGCTCATTTCATTCCATAAACCTTCATACCCACCATCAGCATAAGCTTTAATAAGATCCTCAGTATATCCCGAACCTAAATTATAATTAAAAGAAGTTATTGCATCTTTTTGATATTGAGTTAAAGTTATGTTATATTTTGCACTAATATCGTCAATAGTAGAAGCATATTTACTTTCAATAACATAAATTGTAATTTTATCCATTACAGATTTAGGAATACAATCTCCTATACTCATATAGTAAACACCACTATTATTACGCCTAAAATATTGTTGAAAATTATTTTGTTCAATAAACTCAGTTGCCATACCTAAAGCAGCATTAGTAATCCCACTACCAGCAGTAATAGCACCATCACCTATATTTACAGCCTTATATCCATTTCCACCGTCACAAGATTCAGTAGCGCCTTCAAAATTAACTATAAAAGTTATTAAATTTGCCTCATCAGAAGAAGTATTACATGACGAACTAGCAATACCATATTGGCCACTCAAATTTCCAGTATTCTCATCAGTAAGACTAGCAAAAATTATTATCAAAAGAAATAATGCAGCTGCTCCACCAATTATCAATAAAACCCATGGATTAGCAGCTATGAACGCGCCTATTTTCAAAGCTACTTTACTAGCTACATTACCAACCACATTTTTTACTTGGTTTCCTAGTTGTTGTGTTCCAATTTTTGTAGCAGTTTTTACTAAACCTTGATTATTATTTTCATCATTATTAGAAGTATCTACATCATTATTACCAGATGAACTATTTGGATTATTCTCATAATTTTCATTATTTTCACTAAGATCTTCTACATCTGATTTTACTTCTTCATCATCTATTTCCTCTTCACTATTTTCATCCATAGAAAAAGTTCCTAATCGCTGTTGCATTCTTTGATTAGGATCATATAATAATTTATTATTACTATCACTTCTTCTACGCATTATATCACCTTAAAAAACTAATAACCTCCACCAGAACCAAATGAATCAAGTTCCTCTTGAGTTAAAACTACTTGAATACGCATTCTTTTATTACCACAAACAAATAGCGCATCACCTTGATTATAATATTTAATTTGCTCCTTTTCAGCTTCATTTAAATCAATTAATTTAGACAAATCCTCCACTGCTTGTTTTCTTAAACCCATAACTAAATAATAAGAAGCATTATCAAATATTGCTTTACCATGAGTTATTATATTTGGAGCAGCAAAATCTGTTGGTTGTTGAGTTATTATTATAGTTCCAGTATTATATTTTCTACTACGTCTTTGAATTTGAGCTAAAAATTCAGCACCTAATTCATTATGTCCAGCCAGTAAAACGTGAGCTTCATCAACCATCATAACAGTATTAACATTCTTATCCAAACATAAACCCCATGCATATTTTAAAATATTGAAAAATAATGCATTTTTAATATTTTCATCACTATTCATTAACTCTTTAATATTAAACACAATAAAGTCACTTTCTATTGATAAAGTTGTATGCCCCGTAAAATAATATCTAAGTTCTTTTACCAAAGGTCTTATTTTTAATTCTAACCTTTCCATGACATCACGCTCATGTGTTGCATCAGTCATAGATAAAAGTCTTCCTTTAATAGTGGCATAAACATCATCAAAAGTTGGGAAATCATTGCTAGTTAATTTAGTAAAATCTGTATTATAATCAATTTTATATCTTTTGTAAGTATCTTGCAACACTTCACTAAACATTGTAAGAACATCTTCTTCAATACTTGGAGAATAATATTTCATAAAAGCTTTAACTTGTTGTAAAGTCCTTGTTAAAACAGTATAACCTAAACCTTGGGAAATTTCTTCTTCATCAGCATCAATTACTATTTCAAGTGGATTAACCATACCAAATTCTCCACCTTTTCCAAGGTCAATAAAATCTCCTCCAAAAGAATTAGTCATTTCTTCTAATTCGCCTTCTGGATCAACACATACTATTTTAAAACCATTTCTAATATGTGTTCTCAATAAAATTTTTGCAGCAGTAGATTTACCACTACCAGACATACCAAGCAAAATAATATTTGCATTATTACGATTATTTTCTTTACGGATTTGATATAAAAATTGATTAAATAATATTACTCCTCCAGATATATCAACGCCAAGTAATGTAGAATTTCCAGGATCTTTAATACTGTCAAATACAAAAGGATACATAGCAGCAACAGTTACAGAAGGAATTGGTGTCCCAATACGTTGTTCAATATCTTGTGGTGGAAAAATTGGAATAATTGACTTTAATGCTTTTTCTTGTTCAAACATTAACGAAACTGCTCGCATTCCTAAAGCATCCAAATAACTTCTAACTTGAATTTTTTTAAGTTCTAATTCTTCTTTATTATTTGCTGTTATTAACAAATGCATTTGAAAGTCAAATATTCTTGCTTGTGTTGCAGCAAGCATTTGAATAAATTGTTCCAAAGATTCATAATCTTGCCTTATTCTTTCTTGCATTGTTTGATCTTTTTCGCTTTGATATCGCATTTTTAAATCTGCTATTTCTTTATTTAACATTTTTTGTAAAACAGAAAATTCAATAGGAATATGTTTAATTGCTAATTTAACTCCACCTATATTAGTCATATCTGATAAAAATCCTGGAGAAATATTTCTTGGAAAAGATACGACAGTCATAATAGTTGAATATTTTCCGCCAATAATAAATTCAGTTGGTTTAAACTCCATTCCTTTTGGAGCAACTTCACTTTTTAATTTCATATTACATCACCGCCCCAAAATTAGTTTGTTCTCCACCATTTAAGAAATTATCTAAAACCATTCTTAAATCATTATTTGAAGTTTGTGCTGATTGTAAACCAGCATTAGCTAAACCACTTATTATATTATGAAGTTTCTTTTGAACAATTTCTAATCTTTTTTCTTTAAATAATATATAGTATTCAGTATCTACAACATTATATTCTACACTAGTAAACAAATTTGCCTTATTAATATCTTGCATAATTAATTTTTTAATAACATTATTTGGTGCATTATTATAAAGAAGTTGAAGTTGAGAAACATAAACATCAATATCAACCGGTCTATCTGCAATTAAAAGCCAAAATTCAAAATCTATACTATTATAAAAATTTCTTAGATTATAAATAACATTATTTTGACTACCAGAATCCATTATAAAAATATTTTTAGGACTAACTTTAACACCAGTTACATAACTACCATCATCAAGTTGAATCATACCATTCATAATTTGTTTAATAGGTAGCCAATCTTCACTATAATTTACATTATTATTTATCGTCTGAGTCATATCTCACACACCAACCTCTCCAATAATACCTTCTAGGATTAAATATAAATTCTAATACATTAATAATAAATTGTAATACATTATGATAATAAGGAACAGGTGTTACTAACAATCCAGTTACTAACGCAGGAAGTAAAATTAATAACATTTCAATCATACTAGCTGTTTTAATAATCATTAATAGAAGAATTGTTAAACCAACACCTGAGCTAAACAATATTAAATCAAGAGGAGTAAAAAAACCTAATATTAATTGTGATTTTTTAGAATTAGCAGGTATTAAATAATTATTCATATCTTTTTATCCTTTCATTTATTTATTACTATCTTGCTGTTTTTTCATAAGTTCATTTATCTTCATTGAATTATCCGTTTTAGTTATCTTCAAGTTGTCACCTAATTTTTTCATTTCAGTCATGCTGACATCTAAAGCCTTTTTATCGTCCAACATGCTAGCATTAAAACCAGATTCAGCAATATACTTTGCTCCTAAATTTGCTTTTAAACTGTCACGAAGATTTTTAGCGGCAATTCTTACGTCACTTAAATCCGCTCTATCGCTATCAGAAACTATTAAGCTATTATTCCAGTCATCAGATCCCATTAATGCTCTATTTTGAACACCTTCGCTAAATTCTTTTAAATATTGACCATATAAATTTTCCCACTCAGCCGCTGATACATCAACACCAAAATTATCTTTAGCGCTTCCAACTTGTTTAGCCAATTCCATTTTTTGTCGCAAATCTCGTAAAGCCGAAGTATTAAATACTTGATATTGCATCCCTAAATTTGATGTATTTGAAAATGTAGAAGTAATACCAAAATCTTTATTAGTTCCTGCCTTATTAGATTCACCAACTAAAAGATCTTCCGCAGCAGATTTTACGCTTTTCCTTTTGCTACTAATATCATCAATTAATTTATTATCGTCAATTAAGCTTTGCATATTATCAATACCTAACCAACCTTTAGCACCATGCCATGCATCTTGCGCATGGCCAACACTCGAACCTATCATACCACCAACTAAAGGGATTTTTCCAACATCAAAGGAACGTCCAGCAACGGTTACCGAACTATGACTAGCTTTATAAGCTGCTCTAGTTTTTCTAGCTTTAGTAGCATCTGCCACTCCTTTACCGGCTGCCCCTTTCATATCTTTAAAGCTTTTAGCATTTTTAGCACCCCATCCAGATCGAAGAGTTCCAGACAATGCTCCAGCCGCCGTAGAAGTAATACCACCAGCTAAAGCACCAGTTCTAGCCCAAAAGCCTTTTCCTTTAGTAGCATGGAAATTTCTACCTGCTGCAACAGCATTTTTAGCAAGCATAGAAACGCCGCCACCAACAGCAGCACCAGCAAGCAATCCACCGCCCATAGCAAGTTTATCCATAAGTCCTAACTTCATACCACCAGTATCTAGTTTCAATAAATCACCTAATATTTTAGGAACTTGTTTTATGAATATAACAGTTCCCATAATTAATAAAGCCATAGCTATAGGTCTTTGTGCCCAATTTAACGACGAAATATTAGGCAAGTATCTTCCTTTAGCTCCAGTAAACATTTCTACAATAATATTTATTAAATAAACTCCAATTGTCATAGCACCGATTCGTATAAACACCTCAGCAAATATACTAATAACCTGTCTTACCCAATTTGAAAAAACATCTTTCATTTTTCCACCAGGCAAAATTCTACAAACAACAGGTATTGGTGCAATTATTTGATAAAATGCAAGTTTAATAACTCTAATAGCCATATCAAAACAAAAATTTGCCATTACCCATAAAATAAAGATACCAGCAGCAGTAGAAATAGGAAAATAGTATTTTAATTTTCCATCTCTAACTAGTTCACTATAATTACTATACCAAGTAAATGACCTTTCTTGATTCAACACACCATCATCAGTTTTAGTAATGTGATCACCCCATTGACCAAACCAGCCATCATTTCCTTTTAACTCCCCAGCACTCATTCGACATAATGTTAAATCCTCAAAGCCCAGGCTATCACAATAATCTATATCCGGAAACAAAAAAGCTTCAAAAGTATAAAAAGCAATCAAACGCCCACCAATATCGTTTTCCTCACTCAAACTATAATCATCTAAAATCAGCTTTGGAATAACATCATTATTTAAAATAGAGTTTTGAAGATTAAACACTACAGTAAATGCCGTTGGCAAAATTACTATGATTACTAAAGAAATCACAACATTTTTAATAAGATTAGGGAAAGAAGTTTCTCCTTTAGAAAATTCATCAGGATTTATTACCGCCCTTAATAAAGAATAAGCTAAAACAAATAGCATAATAAGGCCTAAAATTATATAAACCCTATTAACGATACCTTGATAATCAGCTTCTTTAAAAATATTTAATTTAGCCAAATAATCAAAAATATCATATAAAAAACATATTAAATCATATATAGCACCATCTAAAAATAACAAAATACTCCATACCGTAGCCATAAAATATCACCTACTCAATCCCGCAAGTTCCATAAGCTCCAAATAAACTCATAATATAATCAATTATAATTGGCAAAAAGAACAAAATAACAGCAAAGAAAAAACGTTTTGCAGCTGTCACACCAGCTTTTTTTAATGCATCTTTATCATTAGAAACGGTTGCTTTGATAAAATCGACCATACTAAGAACTATTAAAGCGGCAATAGCAATATATTTCATAATATCAAGAACCCATTGTAACCAATAAGCAGGGCAATCTACATCGCTAGGATCACCTAAAATTGCTTGACATTTACCACTACCGGCACCACACTTACCATCACTGCTAGATGTATCAACACCAATAGCAGACGGGAATAAATTTAAACTGCTAGCAGAAACAGTATTTAAAAAACAAAAAAAGGATACAACAATTACACAACTTATTAATACTTTATTTTTTAAAAAAGTCACATAATCACTTCCATCCTTTTATCAAGTCTAATTAAACAAAATTGGCAGGGGCGGAGAGAATCGAACTCCCATCAAAAGTTTTGGAGACTCCTATGCTACCATTATACCACGCCCCTAAATGACTTGGTATAAAAATTATAACATAAGATATTAAAGATTTCTAGTATTTTAAATAAATATTTTCACATTAAAAACGTAAAAACATAAAATAAAGCAGGTGATTATTAATGATAATAAACTATACGGATAATGACTTAGATTTACTTGCACGAATTATGCGAGCTGAAGCTTTAGGAGAAGGAGCCTTAGGAATGCTTATGGTGGGTAATGTTGTTGTTAATAGAGTTTTAGCAGACTGTCTTACTTTTAAAAATATAAATAGTTTATATGATGCTATATATCAACCCAATCAATTCGTTGGAACTAACAGTTCACTATTTAATGCAGCAGCTACAACCACTGAAAAGCAATTGGCAAAAAGAATTTTACGTGGAGAATATTATTATCCAGCTACCAATGCTCTTTGGTTTTATGCACCATCAGGAAATTCTGATTGTAAATCAACATGGTATGATCAGGAGTTAGCTGGAAGATATAAAAACCATTGTTTTTATATACCGGATCCAGGCATATGTGAAGAATTGCATTAAAAATAAAAATATTATATAATCGAGTATAGAAGGTGAATTTATGTTCTATACTTATTTTTTACTTTATTTTATATATTCTATAATAGGTTGGTTTTTAGAAGTAGGACTTGCATTTTATGAACATAAAAAATTTGTGAATCGTGGCTTTTTAATCGGACCATATTGTCCAATTTATGGAGTTGGTTGTTTATTACTAACAATTTTATTATCTAAATATATTAATGAACCAGGAGTAATTTTTGCTTTTTCAATTTTTATATGTGCAACATTAGAATATTTAACAAGCTATTTAATGGAAAAAATTTTTAAATTAAGATGGTGGGATTATTCTAATATGAAATTTAATATTAATGGAAGAATATGTTTAGAAACCTTAATTCCATTTGGTATAATTGGAGTATTAGTAGTAAAATATATTTCTCCATTTTTTATAAATATGATAAATTCAATAAACTTTAACTTCTTAATCATAATTAATATAATTATTTTAAGTATACTTATAACAGATATATTAATTTCATTCAATGTAGTATTTAATTTAAAAAATGTTACAAGAAATTTAAATAAAGATTCTACTGAAGAAATTAAAAAAGCAATTTACAAATTCATTCATAACAATATATTTATGTATAACCGCATAGTTAAGGCATTTCCAAATATGAAAAAAATTATAAATGAACAAAAGAAAAGAAATAAAGATATAATTTCTAAAATAAAAAAGAAAAAGACTTCATCTTCAAAAAAAGACTAGTCTTTTTTTATGGTAACAATAGTTTTTGGCCCACCGACAATACAGTAGTTGTCAAATTATTTAAAGATGAAATTGCACTAACTGTTGTGCCAAATTTTTGAGCTATACTATAAAGAGTATCGCCACTTTGAACGGTATAGGTAATATTGTTATTTTCATTTGAAGGCAATTTTATAGTTTGACCTATACTTAACGTATTAGAATTTAAATTATTTAATTCTTTTAACTCATTAACAGTAGTATTATATTTATTTGCAATATTATAAAGAGTATCTCCTTTTTGGACAGTATATGTTTTTACATTATTATTAATATTGTCACTTGAAGAAATTTTTAAAGTTTGACCTATACTTAAATTGTTAGTAGTTAAATTATTTAGTTTTTTAATTTTATCCACGGTTGTATTAAACTTTTGTGCAATACCGTAAAGAGTATCTCCTTTTTGGACAATATAAGTATTAAAATTATCATTAATAACATCAGATGGAATTTTTAATATTTGTCCAATAGATAATGAATCAGTAGCTAAATTATTAATTGACTTTAAAGTATCAACATTAGTTTCAAATTTTTTAGCTATGTTATAAAGCGTATCCCCAGATACATTTTTTATGTAATATTTCTAAATGTAAATATAATTTCTACAGTTTTATCTTGATAAATATAAATTTTTTCAACCAAATTTATTATCAATTCTCTAGTTGGATTTTCTAATGATAAAAATTCATTAATATATTTTTCTATCATTTTATTATCCATTTTATTGGATTCACTATTTTCATTTTTAAGATTATCAATACTTGATTTATTATTTTCTATTTCATGCTTTAGATTTTCACTAACTCTTATATATTGTTCTTCATCAATAATACCATTTAACATATTCATATAATTTTTATCCAAAGTTTCAGTTAATTTATTATTTGCAAATTCTAAACTTTCTATTTGCTTTTTTATTTTTAAAGTATTATCTATGGAGCTTATATTACCAATAGATTCTTTTACCTTATTTCTATCTAAATACTTTTTGCAAACTCCTTTTATGTTATCTAAAATAATCCTCTCTAGATTTCCATAATTGTTTGTATGAGTTGTACAAACATGATATTTAGAATATGTTCTGTAATAATCACAAGTGGTATAACTTCTACCTGTTTTATTTTGGTATCTAATTGTTATTCTGTGTTTACAATCTCCACAATATAAAAGCCCATCTAATAAATAAAATCTTTTTTTATCAGGTCTTTTAACATTTTTAGGTAGTAAAGTTTGTACATAATTAAATTTATCTCTATCAATAATTGCCTCATGGGTATTCTCAACTATAATATAGTCATTGGGTTTATTTTTAACCGTCTTTTTAAGTTTATAATTAATCTTTTTAGTTTTACCTTGAACTGTATCTCCTACATATATTTGATTAGTAAGTATTGCTTTTACAGTAGTATCAACCCATACACCATATTCTTGGCTTATACAATTTGTATTTATGCACTTTGTATTCCACACATAATTGTAATAAGATGCTGGAGTTTTAATTTTTCTTTCTGTAAGATATTGTGCTATAGAGTGATAGGTATTACCTTTTAGCACTAAATCAAATACCAATTTAACAGTATCTGCTTGTTCAACATTTACTACTAAATGATTTTTATTTGTTGGATCTTTCATATAACCAAAAGGACATCTACCAGATACATATAATCCTTCTTTCATTCTAGAACGCAAACTTGTTTTAACTTTTTTAGAAATATCTTTTGCATACATATCATTCATTATAGCTTTAAAAGGTGCTATATCATTATTTGTATTGTCTATAAATGTGTCTATACCATCATTAATAGCAATATACCTAACATTTTTATTTGGAAAATACTTTTCTATTAATTCACCTGTACCAATATAATCTCTACCGAGTCTTGACATATCTTTGGTAATAATCATATTAATTTTTCCAGATTCAATATCTTTAATCATTCTTTTAAATGATGGCCTTTCAAAATTTGTTCCAGTAAATCCATCATCCACATATTCATCAATTAAATTATAGTTGTTCTCTTTAATATATTGATTAAGTAAACTTCTTTGACTAACAATACTATCAGATTCAATATTTCCATCATCTCTTGATAATCTTATATATACTCCTAATTTAAAACTACTATTCCCTATCATTAATTACTACTCCCTTCTACTTGGGAATAATGAGTATGCTTGAATGTTAGCTCCTTTTTTAAAATATTACAAGTATTATTAATCTTTTTTTGTAATTCAATTTTTAATACTTCAGTTATTGTTTCGTTTAAAGATTTTCCATTTTCTTTAAACTTTAAATTAACTTTGTATTTAACCATAGAGTTTAATACCTCCATTAAAATCTATGGCATTAACTTTTATTTTAGTAATATTATCTGGTATGCATACTGCATACTCAAAAATATTACTTAACTTCATATTCCTCCATTATATTTTTCATAAGCCTCATCTCCTTTTGCCTGGATAATACCTCTTTAAAATATAGGAGTCAAGTTATATTTTTATTGTTAATTTATCATATTATCCTAAAATTCAAAAAAATTAATTAATTATTGATTAGCAGGATAAAAAGATGGTGCATATACACTCACTTTTTCTTATAAAATAAGGGCTCATATATGCACCATTCTTATTTCGTACTTACGAAATTCATCCTAATTTGTAAGATGATATATAGGATAAACCTAATAATAAGAATAATTTATAGCACAAAAAATCATCCTAATTTCTAGTTTTCACTAAATTTTATAGGATGATTAAATTTAATTTTTTACAATTTCATTTTCTAACTTTGCATCATAATAACTAAACATTTTCTGAATTATATCATCTCCATATTGACTAATCTTTGAAAAATCAGACATTAAACCTTTAAATTGTTCAACACTTAACATCTCTGATAAATACTTTATAGATAAATAACTTAGGTCATAGCCATTATAAGCTTCATTAATAAAAGAATTCCCATGTTCTAAGCTATTCAACTGGGGGATTACTTTTGTTTCTTCTCTTACTTTCAAATAAAATTCTTTAAAAATGCCGTCGTCATTCAACGAATCTTTTTCTCCCGACATAAATTGTGCCATGCCTTCATCATACCAAACTATTCTTTTTGAATAATCATTATTTAATATATATTGCATATACAAAATATGAAACAACTCATGACTAGCAGTATATAACCTTTTTAACTGAAATTTAGGATTTACGCATGCATTAACCATTCCATTATCATAAGTTCCTCTAGCATATTCAGGTAATGAATCTCTTTCACCTCTAATTTCATATATAAATTTTCTAAACTCTTCTACAGTATCAAAATAATTAACAACTACCTGTTCACTAATAGGTGATTCAAAAAACAATCTGTATTCAATTATCTTTTTTATCAAATAATTGAATAGTTGCTTCTGCTAATTTTTTTAAACTCTCTGAATAATTTATTTTACACAAATTCGTTTTTAAAACTTTTATCACTATTATCGCCAACCTATTATTTATCGATTTCTTCTATTTCTTTGTTTAGTATTTCTAAGTAATCTTGTTCGGCAGTAGTTAAATGTTTTTGCATATATTTATCATATTCTTCATGTGCTTTTTTTAACGCTTCTTCATGTGATATTTTTCCGTTATCTTTTAAAATATCTTTTCTTGTCATCTTTAAAAATGTATCTAACTCATTAACCCAATCTTTCATTGTCATAGGATGTCTATCTAAAGCATTAATTTCTGCAATATCTAAATAAGCTGATACCATTCTATTTAGAGTATTAAGCTCTTCCTCAGTTAAATAGTTTTTAGCAATTTCAGTTTCACTTTTTGTTGGATAATCTCCTTTAAAATTAGTAAGCCCTAAATTTTCTTTATTAGAATCAACTCGTGTAAATATTACCTCGGCTGCTGTGTTGCCATGTGTAGCATAATGCATTTTGTTTTGTACAGTTTTGAAAAAGTCTATTGATAATTTATCTTTAGGATTGTAATCAATTGAGGTCGCATAAATATCCAACACTTTTCTCCAAAATATTTTTTCAGAAGACCTAATATCACGAATTCTAGCTAATAATTCTTCAAAGTAAGGACTATCTCCATTATTTTTTAATCTCTCATCATTTAAGGCAAAACCTTTAACCATGTATTCTTTTAAAACTCTAGTTGCCCATATTCTAAATTCAGTTGCTTTTTTAGAGTTTATTCTATAGCCTACAGCAATGATAGCATCTAAATTATAGTGTAAAACATTGTAATTTTTGCCATCACTGGCAGTTGTTAAGAATTTCTTAACAACTGAATCTTTTTCTAACTCACCTTCATCAAAAATATTTTTTAGGTGCATTGAAATATTATTTTTAGTTGTATCATAAAGATTAGCCATTACATCTTGACTCATCCAAATATCTTCATTTTGTACATTAACATCAACTTTTACATTACCATCTTTTGATATATATATAATTATATTGTTTTTCAAGATTTCACCAGCTTTCTATTTTTCTATTAATTCATAAAACCTTTGTTTATTTTTAGGACTTAAAACATTCATTATTTCTTCTTTAAATGCTCGTTTACTCCTATAATTAGGATACATTTCCTTTAACATATCAAAGATAAAATCATCAGAATTGTCAAGTTCTTTCATTTTTCTAATATAATGACATAATTCTTGATACCATTTTCTATCTGATACTCTTTTTGACTCTTCAATTATTTGTGGTTTATAAAAATTTAATAATTCTTTACTATATTTATCTTTTACTTCATCTTGATATTTTGCTAATCTATACAAACTAGGATTTTTCTTCAATAATTCAAATAATTTATTAGTTTCATTCTCTTCCATATAAATATCTTCTAAAATATCCCTATTATTAGGTTTAATTTTAGAAATTATTTTTTCTTTTACAGAATTCCATTTAGAATCACTATACATATTTTTTAGTTCCTTATATCTTGCAAAACTATTTGTTTCTACTATAACTTCCGGCAGTAATTTTTTCTTTTCTTCTAATTTACCATATTCATCATAAATATCTAGTAATTTGTCATAAGCCATATCTTTTCTTACATGATTTTTAATGTCATTTTTTAGTATTCGTATTACTTCGTCTATTTTATTATCATTTTTTAAATACTTAATTAATAATTCTTTTACTCCACAATGTTCAATACTTTCATAGCACATTTTTATAGCATCATTTTTATCAATAAAATCATAAGTTAATGATATTTTATCTAAAGTTTGACTAACAAATATTCCATAAGTGTTCAACTCAATTTCATCTAGTATTTTAACAACTTTTTTAGCTGAACCGTTATCATGAACATAAAGGATAAATGCATGTAATGGGGAATCAGAAAAATCATCTAGAGTATTATTCAATGTTATATCTTCAGTATAATCTAAAAAGATATCAAAATACTCATCATTATATAAAAGTTTACTTGCACTTTCATTAATTAAATATAATGAATCTTGAAATTCACCATTAGAACCGTCCATAAAAGTATCCTTTATAAATCTATATGTATATTTGATTAGCTCAAAAGCATTATTATATTTTTCATTATCTATAAAATCATCTATGTAATCAGATACATTAGAAATTAAATCTACAAAGTATCTTCCATTATAATAATTAACAAAACCATTTCTATCACTTATTTTTCTTAGTTCATAATTCATTTCATCATATATTTTAAAAAACTCGGATTTGTCTTTTTCTTTTTTTACTTTTTTTCTATTTAAAATTTCTAATTCTGGAATATCATTTTCTTCTAAATAATAAAGAACAGCAGCAATATGTTTACACATGTATTCACCATCTTCTGAATATGGACAGGAACAATAAAAATTATTCAATTCTTTATCATTTGCTCTTATTTCAATTCTATATATTTCAGAGCCATCAATATAAGCAGTTACTAAATCTTGTTGGCACCAAATATCTAATATTCTATTTTCTTTATAGTAACTTTTTCCACGAGATAGTATAAGTGAGTCAAAATAATCTTCAAAATCATAATTTCTTAAAAACTTCTTCATTATTCATCTCCTATTCAAATTTGATATTATTCTCTTTGCACCAATTTATAGCAATTTCTTTATATTTTTCACCGCTAAATTTATACCAATCATTAATAATATCAAAATTAATGCAAGTATCTTTAAACCTTCTAAATGCACCACTACAATTTAGAGAAATATATAATTGATTTTGAAGTCTAATATCTTCAATAGTTTCTACAAAATCTTTCATCATTTCATATTCATTGATATCATATCTAGTGGGTAACATAATAGATTTTTCAAACAGTTCATCCAATTCATCTTCATTTAAGTTTTCATAATCTCCAATATTTGACATAAATATTTTTCCATTAGTTGGATTATAATAGTATTCAATTTCATCGTTTGTAAAGTATAGGGCATCAATTACTTCACTTAATTTTACTTCCATAAAAATCATACTCCTTTCAAAAGTTCTTAATAATTAAATTATACCAAAAAAAGTTGAGTTTTCCCAACTTAAGCAATGTTTTATATATAAAATTTAATTTAATATTCATTATTCCCCAAAAAAAGCGTATCACCTTTTTGAACTGTATAGGTATTTGCATTAGAAATTTCTTCTTTTTTAGGAATGAGTAAATTTTGCCCAATATTTAGTAAATTACCAGATAAATTATTAAGTTGTTTAATTTCATCTACTGAAACTCCAAATTTTTTAGAAATACTCCACAAACTATCACCACTTTTTACAGTGTAATAATTAGAACCACTTGGTGCTATGTAAATTCCTCCCGCATATTCTACTATTGCTTTGGTTACAGCTTCTGCTAAATTTTCCCAATTATTTTTTATTTGATTTACATCATCACCGGTGGAATCAGCAAAACCATATTCAACAATAACTGTTTCATTATTTGGAGTATCTCTTAAAATATAATAATAATCTTTAGCAGGATTACTAGGAAGCCTTCTTTGATAATACTTTCTAACATTTTGCCCAGTTATTTCTAACTCTTTAGCAATTTTTGATGATAAAGTATCATCATTACGAAGAGAATATATTATTTCAGCACCATCGCCACCTCCGGCATTTATGTGATTAGATACAACTATTACATTATCACCATTACCATAAAAACTTTGAACTTTTTTAGGCCTACTATTACTATCTAAAGTAACATCTGTTTCCCTTGTTAATTCATTAGGAATACCCATTTCATCCAAACGATTATGAATATATTCGCTGATTTTCAAGGTATAATCTTTTTCTGTTATACCATTAGAAATAGTGCCGGGATCCTCTCCTCCGTGTCCAGCATCAATCACCACTTTTTTTAAAGCTTTATCATCCATGTATATCACCTAAAATATTATATGGAATTAAATATATTAAGTTACTATTCTAATCTGCTATCACCATTAGCATAATCAATAATAATTCCAGGTTGAATATTATATACAAAAACATTAAACTTTATACCTTCGCCATTATCTTCAACTGAATAAGCTTCAATTTGAACTCCCTTTGCAACTAAATTATCATTTTCAAAATATGGAGTAACTCTATAAAGAACATGATTATTAGTTTCATCAATATAATTAGCAACTTCATTTTCAAATTGTAGCATAGTAGTTGCATTCATATATCGAGTGCAAGTAATTAAATTTTTTTCATTATCATTTTCTCCAGTTAATTGATAACCAATTAAATGACATCTATTATAAAGATATTTACCACTAACAATATCATATTTTACGGTATGCCACCCACTAGGTTTAACATTACCAATACTTTCTCTTTCCTCAGTAGGCATAGTATCCTTACTTACATTAGCAAAAGCAACACCACATCTTCCTAGACTATCTAAATCACTGTATGATTCAAATGTATTAGTATTTATATCTTCACTTGTAAAATTAGGAACATTATTATTTAAATAAACATAAGCATTTCCATCATAATCAGAAATATCATTTAAATAATTAATATCACTTGCACTATTTATAGCCTTTTCTTCATCAATAAGGAATTTATCTTTAAAAGAAACAGATAAATAAACTAACAAAAGCAAAAAAAAGCTAAATAAAAACTTATTAACAAGTTTTCTTTTTTTTCGTTTAGATATTCTTTTCAAAATTCCACATCCTCATATAATAGTATAACATAAACCCTTGACCTTTTATAAAATTTGTAATAGAATACCAAACAAGCAAAGGGGGAAAATAAATGGCTGATTTTTGCTGTGAATGCACATTTTATGAATCAAATAAACCACCAAAATGGGGAAATGAACATTATTGCATTAAAAAAAGAAAATATTATCCACCTACAAAAAGTGCATGTAGAGAATTTATAAAAAGAGATGAAAAAAACGGCTATCAAAGAGCAGGATGTTACATAACAACAATAGTTTGCACAATAATGGGATATGATGATAATTGTGAATTATTACAAGTTTTAAAAAACTTTAGAGAAAGTTATTTAAAACAATTTACTGAATATTTACCACTTTTAATTGAATACGACCAAATTGGTCCAGTAATTAGCAATAAATTATTACAAGAAGAAAATAGCAAACTTGCAGCAATAGAATTACTTAGAAACTTTTTAATACCATGTGCTAATTCAATTAAAATAGGAAATAATGATGAAGCAATAACTATTTACAAAAATATGGTGACAATGCTTAAAATAAAATATGGATTATTTAATATATCAATAGATTATGATATCAAAGCATCTATTGAAGAATTAGGAAAAGGAAGAATTAGAACACAATTAAAAACAGTGATATAAAACAAAAATCACTGTTTTTATATTAAAATAACATCTGTATTACATAAAATATCGTGTAAGCCATTACCATCTTTTTTAAACAAAATGCATAAAACAATAGCATAAAATAAAAATGAATTAGCTATTGATAAAACATTGTTAATAACATAGTAACTATCAACATTTACAAAAATAATAGCAAAAACTCTAATAAGTTCAAATAAAACACCATATAAAATTACAGTTCTTAATAAGCATTGCCACAATTTTAAATTGTCTTTTTTTGATACAAGCTTAATTTTCATTATTTTTTTACCTAAAGTCTGCCCTTTATTCCAAAATTGAAACACTCCAAAGTAAAGAATATATACAATTAAATTAATACATACTAATGAAATACTATACTTACTTAAATTATAATTAATCAATTTATAATTATTGCTTTCAATAAAAGTTAAATACTCATTAGTATCTAAATCATCAATAATATCAACATATTCTTCATAAATTTCATTATATTTTTCATAATTAGGATTTAAAATTCTTATTTGATATACCATAGTTAGAAATAAACTTACTAATAAATAATCAATAAAAAATGCCCATATTCTTTTACTTTTTACACTTTTAATCATAACTCTCCTTATATTTTAAAAAAGCAAACCTATGTAGTTTGCTTACTTGATCCTAATTTAATTTTTAAATCAACATTTTTACCATCTCTATAAACAGTAAATGTAATTGTATCACCGACTTTATTTTGGTATAAATAATATCTTAAATAAGCAATATTAGTTACTTTTTCTCCGTTCATAGCAACAATAATATCATTAGCTTTCATACCACCATCTGAAGCAGCAGAATTTTTTTCAACAGAAGCTACAATAACACCACTATCTAAACCAGAATTTCTAATTAAACTATAATATTGTGAATAATAAGCACTAGAAAAATCAACCATCGAAATTCCTAAATAAGGATACTCTGTAACATCTCCACTAATAATTTGTTCTGCTTTAGCAATTGCATCTTCAATAGGTATTGCAAATCCCATTCCTTCTACACCACTACTTACCAATTTTAATGATGTAATACCTATAACTTCACCATTTGAATTACATAATGGTCCACCACTATTTCCAGAATTTATAGCAGCATCAGTTTGAATAACTTTCATTACATAATCATTTGAACTACTATTTGAAAGAGAAACTTCAACCATTCTATCTTTACCAGAAATAATACCTCTTGTTACAGTCCACGAATATACGCTATCTAAAGGTGCTCCAACAGCAAAAGCAGTATCACCTACACGGCTTTCTTCATTATCGCCAATTTCTGCAACTACTAAATCTTCATCACTTTTTAAAGATAAAACAGCGATATCTGCATATTCATCATGACCTACAATAGTAGTTTCTTCAATATCTCCATTAGTAAAAGTAATAGTTACTTTATCTCCATATTCAATAACATGATAATTTGTTAATAAATAATATGTATCACCATCTTTTTTATAAACAAAGCCTGTTCCAGAAGCAATATAATTATCATCTCGATAAGTAGAAACTACAACAACAGCATCATATACTTTTTCAACAGCATCAGCAATTCCTGTATCAGTAACCGTTACATCCTTTTCTAATTTTGTAATTGACTCAGTAATAGATGTTGGAAAAAAGTAAATAACAGCATACATTGCCAAACATCCGACAAAAAATATTATAAAATAATTAACTATATTTTTAGTACATTTTTTATTCATTTTGTCATCACTAAAATTCCCATTATTATTTTTTTCTTCATTCATTTTTAATCCAACCTCACTATCTCTTTATAATTGTTAGGAAATCCCATAGTATGTAATACTTTATCTATTTTAAAAACTTTTACAATACCAGCAAGCCTATCAATTTCATAACATATCTCATTCATCATTAAAGAAAAATCATCTTTCTTTAAAATAAACTTTAAAATAATAATTAGAGCAAACAAATCATTTTTTCCATAAATATATTCACCTTCAACCATAGGTATATAAAGCAGTTTATGATATTTTGTATCTTCAATCTCTTTTTGAATTCTATTATTATAACATATATCTTCATGAGCACATAAATTACGATAATTTGCAAGAATAGGCAAATAACTGACAAGACTATATATATCTATTTCAAATATATCAGCAATTTCTTTTTGATCTTGATATTGCAATATCGTATAAAGTTCACCAACAATACCGAAAGATAAAACTTTAACAACTACCCATAAAGGAATATAGCCATAATTAATCATATAATGAGCTGTAGCTGCATGCTGTCTACCATTAACATTAATTTGACGTTTCATCTTTTTAATCAAATCGTTAATTTGTCTTGTTTTTCTTGAATCCCTTACAAAGTTATGTGGATTTAAATAATTATTTTCTTTAAAACCATGATTTTTACTCATAACATGAGATAAAACACTTTTTAAGTTATTTTCAACAATTAAGATATTTTTAAATATAATATTTCTTAACTGTCTATCAAAAGAAAACATCGCATACAAATCTTTAAAATGTGTTCCTTCAATAAAACTGCGTCCATCATCTTTCAAAAAAAGATGTCTATAACCACTTATGAAAAAATAATTTTCTCGCAGCAAAATCGATTTAGCATCAGAAATATCATCAAAAACTAAACCTTTATTTTTAAGTATGTCAATTTGTTCATCTAACGTTTTAAAAGTTTTTGTTTTCACACTAAACCGCCTTTACTTTAAACATTATATCACAAACGACATAATTAATATACAAACTTTTAATGTTTTTAATGTAAAAAAAGTGTGATAAAAAAGTGAATTTATTTAATTATAATAATTTACGATGGATTCAGCAATTGTTTTTGCAATCTTTTGTTGATAATTATCGGTTATCAACAAACCCCTTTCATTTGCGTTTGATAAAAATCCACATTCTATTAAAACACCAGGTTTATTCAATCTACTATACATATAAGTTGATACTGGTATAGCTTTTATTTCCCTATCACTATTCAATACTTTATTAATATAAGTTTGTATAGTTTCAGCTAATACTTTATTGTCATTATTATAAAAAACTTGTGCTCCATAATAATTACTACTAGCTAAATAATTTAAATGAATTGATAAATACATATCAGTATATTTATTATTTATTATTTTAATTCTATTGTCAAAATCAGTTTTTTTACGATGATTAGTAACACCATTACTTAAATCATCATCACTATTTCTAGTAAGAATAACCGATGCACCATATTCACTTAAATATTGTTCTAAATATAATGAAATTTTTAGATTTATATCCTTTTCATATATATCTTTATATACTGTTCCTGGATCTAATCCTCCATGTCCAGCATCAACCACAATAACCTTTCCTTGTAAAGGAAGACTAGCATTTACAGGTCCACCATATAACATAAAAAAGAACAATAAAAACAATAATAAACATTTAACATAATATTTCATATTAAATATTATTCTTAACAATAAAAAAAATAGTAAATATATTATACTATTTATTAAAAAAATTTATTTATAAAATAATCATATATAATTACATTTTCTAAAAACTTAAATTTTATAAAAAAGTTTTACAAACCTAAATTTTTTTCAAATTAATAAATATATCAGTTAAAAAAATTTTAGATTCATTTATAAAATTTAACTATATTTTTATAAATTAACGTCTTGATGAACCAAATCTATCATTAATATTAATTCCACTTGTCAAGCCATCAATTTCTATACCAACTTCTTGCAATTGTTGTTTTGTATCATTTAACGCTTTTTCTGCATCAGCAGGATTTTTTGAAGCCAATGCTTCATGCATTTTTAAGAAATGATTGTGTATAATAGATTTAACTTTTTCTTTTAATAATTCTGAATCACTCATAATAAACTCCTTTCGCCAGAATATAGTATAACAAAATTTTAAAAAAATCAATATCGTTTACAAGTATCAAAATATTTGATATATTTTTTATAGGTGATATTTATGTATGATTATGATTTTACAAATGAAAAAGTAATAAAAGAAGCAATGACAGTAAATATAAAATATAACAGTAAATATTATTTAGCAAATATTTTATTAACACCAAATAATATTTTATTTTTTATCGATTCAAACAAAGATAATTTTTTAAAAGGCAGCGGAGTTCAAGTATTACCAGAGTTTGTTTTACTAACAAAATATCCAATAAATAAATTAAAATATGAAGAAAAAGAAAATGAAATTATTTTAAACAATGAAATAAATATATATAATTTTGAATTAAAGGAATTTTTAAAAGATATTAAAATTAATTAGTATCTTTTTTATTTTTTATAAATTTTAGTAAAAAAACATAATATTCATTATAAATATTTTTATATTCTAAATTATTATAAAACTTTTCTACATAATTATTTTTAGCTAAAATTTCAAAAGATTTTTTAAAATTCAAATCAAATACAAACGCAAATTTCGATAATATTTTATCTGACAATGTCCTTCTATCTTTATAATTTACCAATTTACAGTTAAAAAAATTATTAGAAATAACATTTGTTACCATACTCCCATCTTCATTCATTATTAAATCTTTTGTGCCTAACATTCTAAGTAAATCCAATTTATCAGCATCTCTAATTATTTTTGAAACTAGAATTTCAAAATCATTTTTACAATTTGTTATTTTTTCTTTATTATGATTAAATATAGCAGCCTTTATTACAGAATCATAATATCTATTTACATTAAAATTATTTATGATTTTATCTTCATATAAAATATCAATACCAAATTTTGCATGATCAAAGTTTTCTAACTTAAAAGATTTATAAAGTTTCCATTGTTTAAATCTTCCAATATCATGAACTAAAGCAATAAAAGAAACTAAGTCGACGTCTTTTGACGATAAATTTAAAGACGTTGCTATAATTTTAGCGTTTTTCATAACATTTAAAGAATGATTGTATTTTCTTAAAATATTTTCATCATTAATGTCAAATTTATTAACATAATTTTTAAAAATCCCTTCATTACTCACACAAATCATCTTTTCTATCTTGCCAACGAGCATATATGCCACAAGGTAAAACTAAATTGTTATTCGTTATAGGTAAGCCTATTTCTCCACTATCTACAATTCCACCATACTTTTTCTTTATAGTTAGCATTAAAACATTATATAAAACAGTGCTTGAAATTCCGGTAGTATAAGCATTTATCAAAAAAAATAACGGATTATCACTTAATAACTCAGAACATTTATTAACCAATTCTTTTAAATTGTTTTCTAATTTCCAAACCTCACCACTTGGACCTCTACCATAACTAGGAGGATCCATTACTATAGCATCATACTTATTACCTCTTCTTATTTCTCTTTCTACAAATTTTAAACAATCATCAACAATAAATCTAATATAATTATTTTCCAAATTACATAATTTCATATTCTCTTTTGCCCAACTTACAATTCCTTTAGATGAATCAACATGAACAACTAATGATGCGCCGGCTTTACTACAAGCCATAGTAGCAGCACCAGTATAAGCAAATAAATTTAATACTTTTATTGGTCTATTAGCAGTTTTAATTTTATTCATCATAAAATCCCAATTAATCGCCTGTTCAGGAAAAATGCCGGTATGTTTAAAATTAGTAGGACTTACTTTAAATTTTAAATTTTTATAATTGATAATCCAAAAATCTGGAACTTTTTTTATAAAATTCCAACTGCCTCCTCCATTAGATGATCTATTATAAACTGCATCAACATTATTCCATAAATAATTTTTTTCAATTGGCCACATGGCTGACGGTTCAGGTCTTCTTAATATAACACTACCCCATCTCTCTAATTTTTCACCATTACCAGCATCAATACACTCATAATCTATCCAATCTTTACTTAAACGCATAATACACCTCATAAATTCAATTAATCAAACTAATAATAAGATAACAAAAAACTTGCCAAAAAGGCAAGTAAAATAAACTATCTTTTAGAAAATTGTGGAGCACGACGAGCTTTTTTAAGACCATATTTCTTTCTTTCTTTAACTCTTGGATCTCTAGTTACAAAACCAGCATTTTTTAATATATGTCTATAGCTGTCTTCTCTAGTTTGATCAGTATTAGCATCAAATTTTAATAAAGCTCTTGCAATACCTAAACGAATTGCTCCAGTTTGACCTGAAAATCCACCACCAGAAACTTTAACATCAATATCAAATCTATTTTCATTACCAGTAGCAACTAATGGTTGTTTTAAATCCATAACTAGTGTAGCATAAGGCATATAATCATTAACATCTACACCATTTATAGTAATATTACCAGTTCCACCTACTAATCTAACTTGTGCAACAGATCTCTTTCTTCTTCCTGTAGCACTCCATTCTTGTTTTTTAGCCATAATTCCTCCTACTTAACTTCCAAAGCTACTGGTTTTTGAGCAGCATGTTTATGATCAGCACCACTATAAACAAATAACTTTTTACCCATTTGACGACCTAATCTATTATGTGGAAGCATTCCTTTAATTGCTCTTTCAACCATTTCTTCAGGATAATTTTCAATCATTTCTTTTGCAGTTCTTTCGCGTAATCCCCCTGGATATCCACTATGATTGTAATATTTTTTGTCTTCTAATTTGTTACCAGTTAATAAAACTTTATCAGCATTAATCACAATTACATAATCTCCACAATCTACATAAGGAGTATAAGTAACTTTATGTTTTCCGCGTAATACATGAGCAACTTGTGTTGCCAAACGTCCTAAAGTTTTACCTTCAGCATCAACAACATACCATTTTCTTTCAATAGTTTCCTTTTTTTGCATAAATGTTTTCATAATAATCCTTTCACTATGTTCTTTATTCAATTTTCCCACAACCAAATAAATCACATAAATAAAATGTACCGATTAAAATTATATGAAAAAAAAAAAAAAAAGTCAAACGTTTTAAAAAAATTTACTAAATTCCCAGCATTTTTTTAAAAATATACTACCAAAAAAGAAACGTAAAAATCAATTATTATATTAAAATTAAATTATAAATGCCCTTAATATATAATTTTTCTTAATTTTAATTTGCCAACTAACAAAAAAAGTATTCTATTTACTACTTCTTCCAGGAATAAATAACAAAGGTAAAAATTTTAAGGAAGTAAGCAAACTAATTAATATAGTATTATTTATAACAGAAATTTTCATTAATTTTTTATAATCAGGATATATATATTCAAATTGTGTTTCCACTTTATCAGCAATTCCCATCAATTGAGCATAAATCAGATAATCTTCCCACAAAGCCACTTCTTGTCCTTTTCTATCATTAATTTTGGAAAAATCCAACAAAAATTTTTTCAATCCAGCCAATTGATACGCTTTTTTCTTTAAACTATCATCCAAATAATATTTATATTCCGTACCAAAAACAATCTTTTTATATAAACCGTTATGTAAAAACTTATATTCTATATGCTTCAACATACTCCCAAATAATTTTATTATCGCATCAGATTTAAAAAAATTAATAAATTCTTTTTCTTCTAAAATATAATTGCCTCCACTAGATGCCAATAATTTAAAATAAATTTTTCTTTCAAAGCGGTTGCTAAATTTGACAGCCTTATTCATATCAACACTTACACTTTTACCATCATCATTTAAAGAAATTTTGTCTTCTTTAATCCATTTAAGAATCAATGCTCCTATTAAATCACTTGGATTATTCACTAAACCATACAAGTAACACAAAAAATATGCTTCTTCAAGACTCAATAATGGAATATCACGACAATAAGGTAAATCATCAGGTAATTTTAACTTATCATACCCGTCAATTAGCTTAAATCTATTTTTTTCTACACTAAAAACAATTAAAAAAATAATTACAAAATTTATTCCTAAATATAAAATAAGATTCATCAATTAATACTCCTTTTAAAATTCAATATTTTATTTTTTTCAAATACAAACCATCACTAGGAACAACACTTAAATTTTTAAAAACACTAGGAAATGAAATCATTTTTTTTATTTCGTTAACGCTAGCTTTTTTTCTTCCAACATCAATTAAAGCTCCTACTAAATGTCTTACCATATAACGATAAAAAGCTATACCCTTAAATTCAATAATAAAAATATTATTTCTTTTTTTAACCTTTACATTAAAAATTGTAGTAGTATAATCAAGCCTTTCGCCACTTACAAAGTTATGAAAGTCATGAGTGCCCACAAACAACTTTGCAGCCTTTTTCATGGCAACTATATCTAATTTATATTTTATTTGATAATAATATCCTATTTTATTTTTATCAAACGAACCACAATTTATTTTATAAACATATTTTTTATATTTTACAGAGTATCTAGCATGAAAATTATCACTTACTCTTTTACATGAAATAATTATAATTTCATTAAACAAAACATTATTTATATTTTTTATATCATTTTTAGTAACAATCCTATTTATATCAAAATGTGCACATTGACCATAAGCATGAACACCAACATCAGTTCTTCCAGCCCCTTTAATTACAATGTTACAATTAAAATATTTACTTAAAACATTTTCCAAAGTTCCTTGAACATTTTTTACATTTACCTGTCTTTGAAAACCATGAAATTTTGTTCCATCATAACTAAATTTTATTAGATATTTCATGATTTAATCCTGTAAATAGCTTTTAAAAGTTCATCTAATTCATAATAATGATCTAATCTAATACCATCTGATTCACACTGATTAATAAACCTAACAATGGAAGGCATATCAATATAATTTTCTAAAACTCTATCAAATATATCCTTAGTTTCATATTTTATTTGATTATTTGAAAAAACATAATAATGATCTACTAATCCAATAAATAATTCAGCATTATAATCAATCAAAATTATCTTTCTATCATAATTTTTAATTTTTTTAAATAAAGCTTTAAAATATTCTAAATCTTTTTTTAACATACCTTTGGAAAAATTAATTAAAATAATAACTTTTTCTTGCAATTTACTAGCCAATATAACTTTATTCATATCTCTACTTGATAAATCTTCAAAATTTTTATCTAAAATTTCCAAATTTAATCTAACCATTTTTAAAGATTCATTTACTTTTTTTACAATTATTTCCCTAACTTTTTTCCCACTAAAGTCTTCATTTTGAAAATCATTACTTATAATTCCTATAATATTTCCATCTAATTTTTCTAATTCCATAAATCACCTATTAAAGAAGACATATCAAAATATATTTTATTTAATACATCATAATAATTTAATTGTAATGATAAATCCACAACAAACGGTAAACCAAACCCCAACCTTTTTAAAACTTTTTCTTCTTTCAAAACATCTTCCTTTAAACCATTTAGTACTATTTCATCATTATTAAAAACGACAATTTTATCACAAATTAACGACTTTTCTATATCACTAGTTATATATATAAATTTCATTTGTTGTTTTTTAAACAAATCTATAATAATTAATATTTCATTATAATTTAATCTATAAAAAGTATCATTTAATACAATCATTTTTGAAGTATTAAATTCTATTTTTTGCTTTAAATCATTAAAGGAAAGTTTATCATCAATCATGGGATATTCAAAAAATTTTTTCAAAAACTCATGGTTTATATTATTACTTAAAATACAATAATTAAAATTACTTTCTATATTCATTTTATGTTCTCACTTTCTTTATGCTTTTTTACTAAATTAGCAATTTTAATAAAATGATGATTTACACCAGATTTACCAATTTTATAATTCATTTCACTAGAAATAATATCTGCTAATTCTTGATATGAAAGTTCTGGATATTTTAATCTAACATTAGCAACAATTTGAGTATTATCATCCAATAAATCAAAAAGATTTTTATTTTTCAAATATTTAATATTTTCTAATTGCTTTTGACCGGTTTTAAAAGTTTTTTCTTGATTAGCAATTTCACAATTATTCAAACGATTTACCATATTTTTATGATCTCTATATATTCTTATATCTTCGAAATAAAATAACGAATTGGTTGCTTTAAACATTTTAATTAAATCACTAATATTCTCACTTGCTTTAATATAAACAATAATTTTATAACCTCTTTTTATCATTTTAACACTAAAATTAAATTTTTCAAGTAAGTGCATTAATTGTTTAGCAAGTCTTTCTTTAGAAAAAATAAACTCTAAATGATATCCACTAGTTCCTGGATTTGATACATTCCCAACTGCTAAAAAAGCACCTTGAATAAAAGCTATCTTTTCTTCATCACTAACTAAAAAACTTAAATCTAATTTATTTCCCAAAATAATAGATTTTTTTATAAAATCAATCTTTTCTTTAATACTCAAAATATAAATTTGTTTTACTTTAAATCTTTTTTGAACTCTTATTGTAATAGTTGGATTAACTAAAAAAATCTCTTTTAACTCTTTATAAATTCTTCTAGCAATGCTAGCATTTTCCAATGTAATTAATATCTCATCATTTTTAAATTTTCCAACACAGTTTAAAAAAGCAACTAACTCCCATCTAGCTTCTAATGTATTAATATCTAACTTAGAAATCTCTTCTTTCAAAGAAGTTGTAAAAGTCATTTCCTACCATCCATTAAATAAGAAAATATTAAATATCCAGTTTTTAAAGAGTCATGACGATAATAACCATTTTCAATTGTATATAATTTATCAGCTATAACATAAATATTAGAATCTGATAACTCATCTAAATTTAATAATACTGGATCTTTTTGCTCTTCATTAGCATATTTTGAAGCAAGTTTACTACTCATAATAGAATTATTAGCAACTACAACATCAATCGAACCTTTACCTAAATATTTTTCCAAAAAGTCTATATGATTTTTTACCGTAAAATCATCAGTTTCCCCTGGTTGAGTAAATAAATTACAAATATACATTTTATCAGCTTTAGCATCATTAATAATATTAACTAAACCTTTATCAATTAAATGTGGCGTAATGCTAGTTAACAAACTCCCTGATGAAAAAATAATCAAATCAGCATTATTTATTGCATTAATAACTTTTTTATTAACATTAATTTTTTTATCATAAGTAACATAATCAATTTTTTTTGCACATTTAGTTACTTGCTCTTCTCCAATTACTTTTTTTCCATCAGTAGTTATACCAACTAAGTTAACAGAATCTTCCGTTAAAGGTAAAACAGTTCCTTTTAAATCTAAAATATCTCCTAAAACTGGTATAGCACTATCTAAACTACCCTTTAAATCTAACAAAGCGGTAAGTAGTAAATTCTTCACAGAATGATTTCCCAAAGATTTTGATTTAGTAAAACGATAATCCATTAAATCTTTTACATCTTTATCTATGTTAGCCATACTTAACATAACTTTTGTTATATCACCAACTGCGGGAATATTTAATTCTTTTCTAAGCCTACCAGTACTAGAACCATTATCAGCAACACTAACAACAGCAGTAATTTCAACTGGAAATAATTTTATTCCTTTTAATAATTGAGAAAGCCCACTTCCTCCACCAAAAATAACGATTTTTTTCATATTCATCACAAATAAAGTCTAACATAAAAAAAATAAAAGGTAAAGGCTTAGATAAAAGGCAAATTACTACGTTTTACGCCACCATTAACCTCATAACATTTATTAATAATAATAAATGCATTAGGATCAATTTCCAATATTTTTTGTTTAAATTCATAATAATCTCTGTTTGATATGGCACACATTAACATATATCCACTTCTTTTTGAATAACCGCCTTTGCTAGGAATAATAGTAAAACCAGACTCAAAATCTTCAATTATTAATTTTTTTACCCTTCTTACCTTTTTAGTATATATATAAAATAACTTATTATCGGACATTCCAAACATTAATTTATCAATAAAATATGTCGAAAAAATTAATATAATAAATGAATACACACCTTTATCAAATCCAAATACTATCATTCCTACAATTATAATCAAAGCATTAGCAAATATCATAGCTTTAGATTCACTAATTCTAAAATATTTGTTAAGAATTTGCATAATAATATCACTACCACCAGTAGAATACCCACCTTTATAAATAAGGCCACTACTTACACCATATAAAACTATTGATAATAATAAAATTAAATAAAAATCTTCCCCAATAACACGAGTTTTTAAAAAAGAAGCAACCGGAGTTGATAAAGTAATCATTAATGGATATAAAATTGAACCAGCTATATTTTTTTTAGTAGCACTCCACCCTAAAAAAATCAAACTAACAATTAATAAAACACCATTAGTAATATAAATAAAAATTGATGGAGACCAGCCAAATAATCTTTGAACAACAATAGCAATACCACTAAAACCAGAAACCACTAAATCATTAGGAATTAAAAACAAAGTAAAGCAAAGAGCATATAAAAAAATTCCTATAACAAAAGAAAACCCTTCAATAATAATTTCCTTTTCAGCTTTACTTAATTGCATTATGTTATCACCCATCATAAATATTATAAAACAATAATGTATTTTTAGCAATTAATAAAATAAAGTTGCATATATTTGTTTTAGAGGTGAATAAAAAATGAATGGTAACTATTATCAAAACCCTACTTTTCCAAACAATAATTATCAAACACCACCAGGAAATATCTCAGTAAATGAAGTAAAAGTTCCACTAGTCCAAGAACAAAGCTATATTGAAAATATACTTAGACTAAATAAAGGGAAAAAGGTTAAAGCTTATGTTTCTTATCCAGATAGTAGTGCTTGGCAAAACAAAGTTTATGAAGGAGTTATAGAAGAAGCAGGAAAAGACCACTTAATAATAAGAGCCCCATTAAATAATAATTGGTATTTAATTAGAATTATATATCTAAATTACGTTGAATTTATGGAACCTATTACATACTCTCACTCATATTCAGATAAAACATACTAAAAGAGCAACTTAGCTCTTTTTTGTTTAAAAATAATTTTTAAAATTTAGCTTTTCTTTGCCCAAAATAGTATGTAATCCATGTCCAGGATAAATAACAATATCATCAGGATAATTACTTATTTTTTTTAAACTATCTAACATATCATTTAAATTTCCGGTTGGTAAATCAGTTCTCCCAATTGAACCATTAAAAATAAAATCTCCAACAAACATTACTTTATAATTTTTAAAATAATAACTTACTGAATCAACAGAATGTCCTGGATTTTTTATTATTACAAAATCAATACCATCAACAGTCTTTGATTCTTTTAAATTAAAATGTTTTTCAATTTCATTAAGTGCACCTATATGATCAAAATGATGATGAGTTATCAAAATTCCAACAATGTTTAAATTATTACATGCTTTTATTATTTTTCTAGCATCATCGCCCGGATCAATAATTAATGACTTATTATTAATTGTAACAATATAACAATTTTCTTCCAAAGGCCCCACTACTACTCGTTTTATATTTATCACAATATCACCATTTAAAAATTATCATATTTAAAAATTTATAGCAAGAAAAAATCGATAATTAATATCGACTTATCCAAACCATTGAGTTCGTGAATAAAACCAAACACCTTTTTTAGGATATCCAGGAGGCTCAATACTATGAGCATCATTCGAAGATACACTCAAGTTAACTCCTTCACTTAATTGAAAATGCAAATGTGCCCCTGTTGTACAAGGTTTTGAATAACTCGGGCCTTTATCCCAACCCCATGTTTTAGGGCCACCACCAACAGTAGCTACAACTGTATTAGGAGTAACTTTATCTCCAACTGAAACATTTATATCAAGAACATGAACATACATTGCTGTATAAGTTTTACCTAAAATATTATATTCAATATAAATTATATTTCCCCCACATGATCTTTCACCAGTAGTTTCTTTTATCTTTTTGGCATTTCTAATAGCACGAACTACACCATTTCCAATTGAATATATCGGAGTTCCTTCACTATTGCCTGCTAAATCAATACCGTCATGGAAACTTCCACCATTAAAACTTCGCCATCCATAAGCACTACTAACATAAGCTTTAACTAAAGGTTTTAACCAAGTTGAATTAGTTCCAATATTACCTTCACATACAGATAAAATATCATTATCTTTACATCCAATATCTTCATAATATTTTATTTGATCTTCTGCATAACCTATTTGATCATCAATACTTTCAGTAGCATCATATATACCATCTAAATTACCTTCAAGTTCCTTAATTTTTTCTTGATGTTCAGTAATTTTTTGAGACAACTCTTCTTGTTTTTCAATTAATTCAACTTGCAATTGTTCATTTTGTTTAATTAAATCCTCAAGTTCTATTAATTTTTCTTGATTATATGATGATAACTGTTCAATTGCATCAGCTCTCATAATTAATTCAGTCATTGAACTTGAATCTGTAATAAACTCTAAATATACATTATCACCACTTAATATTTGATAATAAGACATAAGATCTTTTGTTTGTTGATCTAACTCAGCAATTCTATTATCAAGTTCTACAATTTGAGCTTTGGCATTCTCAACTTCATTTTTAGCATTTGCAATATCTTTATTAGCTTGAATAATAGCATTTTGTTTAGAAGTTATTTCATCTTCTGTCATTTCTATTTTATTTTCATTTTCTACTTTTTCACGTTTTAATGCTGCAAGCTCATTTTTTAAATCTTTTAATGTTTTTCCACTGGAAGCACTAGCATTCATTGGTTCAATAACATACATACTAATTATCATTATTATTAATATATATCTAATAAAATTTTCACTTAATTTTTTAAAACTCATCATATCTTTAAATACTTCCTTACTGCAAGTAAACTACCAAACATACCTACTATTGCTCCTATAATTAATAAGACACCTGAAACATAGAAAACAAAATTATATGGTTTTAATAAAACAATCATATTAGAAAATACATGCCCATTTAATAATGAATATAAAACAACATATCCATAAATTGTAACACAAATAGGAATAATAGAACCAATTACCCCTATTATAAATCCTTCAATTATAAATGGAATTTTAATAGTCAAATTACTCGCTCCAACTAATCTCATTATTTCTATAGCACTTCTTCTACTGAAAATAGTTAATTTAATTGTATTACTTATCAAAAATGCAGTTACTAAAATAAGAGCTATAACAACTATGGCAACAACTTTTTTAACAACATCAAAAGCTGAAATTACATCATCAACCATACCTTCACCATATTTAACAACATCAACACCATTAATGCTTTTTATATATTCTGCGGTATCACTTAATTTTTCAACATTAACAACTTTAACAATAAATGAATCAGAAAGAGGATTTTCATCCAAATAATTTAAAACTGTGCTGAATGTATCATCATATTCGCTCATTTCATCTTTCCATTCAGTTTTACTTTTAAATTCTACTTCTTCTACATTTTTTTGAGATTCAATATCTGCTTTTATATTTTCAATAGTCTCTTCAGTAACTTCTCTATCTAAGTAAACGACAATACTAAGTTCATCTTCAATCGACTTAGTAGCATTATTAATATTTACAGCACAAATAATAGCAACAGAAACTAACAATAAAGTTATAGTAGTACACATTATAGATGCAAAGCTTAAACTAAAATTACGTATTACACTTTTTACAGCATCTCTGATACTTCTACCAAAAATTCTAAATGCCTTCATTAGTTTTATAACTTCCTTTCGCGTAATCCCCTGCAAGAATACCATGTTCAATTAATAAAACTCTTTTTTTCATTCTATTTACAATATCTTTGTCATGGGTTGCCATAATAATAGTAGTTCCTAAATCTTTATTAATACTGTCAATAACAGTCATTATTTCTTTACTAGTTTTTGGATCTAAATTACCAGTAGGTTCATCACAAATTAATAACTTTGGTTCATTTACAATTGCTCTTGCAATACATACTCTTTGTTGTTCTCCACCAGAAAGTTCACCAGGAAAGGAACGAACTTTATCCTTTAAACCCACTCTTTCCAATGCATTCATAACTTTTGGTCTAATATCTTTAGCTTTCATACCAACGCACTCTAAAGCAAAAGCAACATTTTCATATACAGTTAATTTAGGTAGTAATTTAAAATCTTGAAAAACAATACCTATTTTACGTCTTAATTTAAATACCTTACGATTTCTTAATTTTCCAACATTAAGACCACCAACCATAACGGTCCCTTTGGTTGGTTTTTCTTCTCTATATAACATTTTTATAAAAGTAGATTTACCACTAGCAGTAAGGCCAATAACAAACACAAATTCTCCCTTGCTAATTGAAACAGAAACATCAGCTAAAGCGGTAACACCATTTTTATAAACTTTATTAACATTCTTTAATTCAATAAACTTCATCTAGTCCTCCATAATAATAATATCACAATTAAGCAAGTTTATAAATACCAAAAAATGTTAGTTAACACATGTAAAAACTAATGTGATAAGTTGTAAAAAGTTAAAACTTTTACTATAATATAAAAAATGGAGATGAAAAAGCTTGAAAAAAAACGAATTTATTGAAGGTGCATTAATAGCAACAATAGCAATAATAATATCTAAAATATTAGGAGTTTTATATGTAATACCATTCTATAAAATTATTGGTGAAAATGGTGGTTCTTTATACGGATACGCATATAATATTTATAATTTCTTTTTAATAATTTCATCAGCTGGAATTCCCCTTGCAATAAGTAAAATAACAAGTGAATATAACACATTAAATAAAAATAAAGAAAAAACTTATATGTTTAAATATGCTAAAAAAATAATATTTATATTTTCAATAATATGTTTTTTAATATGTTTTTTGGGTTCTACAATGATTGCAAACTCAATAGTTGGTAACTTAGAAGGAGGAAATACTGTAAGTGATGTATCATTTGTAATAAAATGTGTTTCATTTGCTATACTTATAGTTCCAATACTGTCAATTTCAAGAGGATATTTACAAGGACATAGATACATAACAGCACCATCAATAGGACAAGTAATAGAACAATTAGTAAGAGTAATAGTAATAGTTCTTGGTAGCTTTTTAGCCTTAAAAATATTTAATTTAACCGTTGTTCAAGCTGTTGGAATAGCGGTATTCGGAGCTTGTGCTGGAGCCTTAGTATCATACTTGTATTTAATAATAAAAATGCACAAAGTTAAAGATAAAATATTTGTTCCAGAAGCTAAGATTGACAAAAAAGAAAAAAAAGTAATATTCAAAAAATTAATAGGTTATTGTATACCATTTATAGTAATAAATGCCGCAAATAGTATATATAATACAATAGATATGATACTTGTAATAAATGGATTAAACAATTTAGGATTTAATGCAACTGATGTTGAAACAATAAGTAGTATATTTACTACATGGGGCAGCAAACTTGTTAGTGTAGTAACAGCAATAGCAACCGGACTAGTAATAAGTTTAATACCATCAATAGTTGAAGCATTTACTAAAAAAGATATGAAAGAAGTTAATTCTCAATTTAACAAAACAATTCAAGTGCTATTATATGTAATTGCACCTTTGTCTATTTTTTTAAGTATATTTTCAAATGAAGTTTGGACAATATTTTATGGAAAAAGTTTTTATGGTCCATTAATATTTAAATATATTATATTATTAGCAATAATGGATAGTGCATATATAATGATATGTAGTGCCCTACAAGGTTTAAGTAAAACAAAACTAATATATATATCCGTAGCAACAGGTTTAATAACAAAAACAATATTAGATTTACCATTAATGTATTTATTTAATGATTTACGAATATATCCATTTTATGGAGCAATAATAGCATCAGCCATAGGTTACACATTATCATTAGGTATTCCATTAGTTACATTATGTAAAAAATATAAATTTAATTATAAACAAACTATTAAATCAATACCAAAGCTAGCTATATCAATTACAATATTAGTTATAATAGCTATTATAATTAAAAAAATAGTATTTAATACAATAACAAATAAAATATATATGTTGATTGCATTAGCAATTATAGGTTTAGTTTTAGGAATAGTTTATTATATAATGAACTACAAATTACTAAATGAACTTCTCGGAGACAAAATAATAAACAAATTCAAAAAAAATAAGAAAGCTACCAACTAGTTTCTTATTTTTTTTATAATTTTATAAAATTTCAAACTTAACTTATAAATATAATAATAAAAAGGATTAACAACATAATCAAATTCCCCAATTAATTCAATAATTTCAGGATTAAAACCCTTTTTAATTTCATATATATGGTAATAAGGATTATTTTTATCAATATTACCTGATATTCCATAAAAATTAACATATTCTTTTTTTAATTTTAAAGAATCGATTATATGAGCATTATAAAAAGCATATTTAGGATTAAAATCTTTATATGAGGGATCTATTCCACTCATAAAAGTAATGCCTTCATTACCAATAAATATTGACATTAAGGCTCCGATATTAATTGTAGCTTGCTCATTTTTTAATTTTTTTGCATACTTTAATTCATCATTTAATAAACTTAATTTATTATTTAATTCATCTTCTCTTTTTTTAACTTTACTCCCAATATTAATTTTTTTAATTTGTTCATAAAAATTTTCTATCTCTAAATTAATTGAGTTAATTTCATTTTTTATTAAATTAAAATAATTATTAGTATCAATATAAACTATATATAGTTTCATATAATCATGCATTAGTTCATACATTTTTTTATAATAATAACTAGGTCTTACAATAAAATTATTCTTAGAACCAGATTTTTTTAATAAATCGGTAAACAAATCAATTTCATCACAATTTATAGTTCTAATACTAACACCATTACTCATAGTTTTAATTATATTTTTTCTAGTATTTTTACTAAATGTATTTAAAGTTCTTTCATAATCTTCACTTAATTTAAATCTACACAAAAACCTTGGCTGTAAAGTCTCAAAATTTTTTGACCACCCTAAATGTTTATAATTTAATTTTATAAAATTATTATAAATTTTTTCTCCAACATTTTTAATTAAATTTCCTTCTTTATCTCTAATATTGTAAATTACATTTGGATCTACTTTAAACAAAAAGCCATTGTGTTTTTTAATATAATCTATAATATTATCATGAAATTCTTTTAATAAATTAAAATTATTTACATCACACAAATAACCTCGCGGAGAATAAAACAAACTTTTTTTAAAAGGCATTAATTTTTCCAATAACATAGTAACTCCTACTAAATTATTATTATCATATAAGCCTAGTAAATGATATTGCCAATTAGTAATTTTCTTTAACTCACCCCATTCAGGTAATTGATAAATTGATATATAAGGATTAGATAAAGCAAAGTTTTTAAATTCATCTTTACTAATAACTTGTAATTTCATAACTACCTTCTTAACTTTCTATAAACTTTTAACATTATAGGAAGTAATTTATATAATAAATTATTATTAACTAAATCAAATTCCCCAATAAATTCAATATACTTATCTCCAAATTTTCTTTTAAAATCATGTAGCTTTGCTAAATTTTTATATTTTGTATTTGGATCACCAGGTGTTCCAAATAAATCAAAAAAATCATATTTATTATTATATGCATCTTTTATTGCTTCATAATAACATCTAGCAACCGCAAAAGTTAAATTTGCAACATCATCACTACCTATAAACATACTCCAAGCTCTATTTTTAGTATAAGTACAAATCAAAGAACAAATAACAACTTTATCACCACTTAATTTTTCTAAAATACTAATATCTTTTTGTAATTTATTAATTTGATTATTAATATCAGCAGCTCTTTTTTTATTTTTTTCTAAATCTTCTTTTAAATCTTCTACTTCTTTTGTAAATTTAATAATCAAATTTTTGGGCCTTATAGATATATTAAAAAACTTAACTAAATTTTCCTTTTCTAATTCTTCAGTAAAAACCTTATAATAATTTAAATTATGAGCATCAAAATTATCCTTAGAACTATTAAATTGGACTAAACGGTAAAACTCATCTATGCTTTTTTCATTATCTATTTCAAAATCATAAACTAAACTTCTTTTAACAGACTTTAAAAATGACTTTGACATTTTCGATTCAATTTCTTCCCAACTTTTTTTTAAATCAATTCTAAAAGTATATCTCGGTTGATTCCCTTCATATAATTTATAAAAACCGGTATGTTTATAACCTAAATCTAACATATAATTGTATAAATCATAATTATTATTACCGTCCTTTACAGGATTAGCAAATTCATCAATATCATGATAAGGAATATCTGGATCAAATTTTATATATATAATTTTATTTTTTTTCATATATGTTTTAATAGATTCAGTAAAAAATCTAATTAATTCTTTATCTGTATAATCTAATATAAATCCTCTTGGAGAATACCCATAACTAAATCCAAATGGAGTTTTTTTTAACAAAATTAAGGCAGTTGCAATTAATTTATCATCATCATCCACTACACCTAAATATATTGGAATTTGCTTTTTTATTTTTTTACAAAAACATCCCCATTCATAAGTTTGTAAAAAATGACTTTTTTTATGATTAACTGTAAAATTTTGATATTCTTCTTTTTTAACATTTTCTATAAATTTCATAGATACCACCTTAGTAAGATAATAACATAATTAACTTTTTTTAACAAGTTATGGCAATGCAAACCATTTTCAATTAATAAAATTTTTGATATAATAAAAATGGTGAAAATAAATGAGCACTACAAACATAATATTATTAACTATAATTATTATTGGTATAATTAGTTTACTTTATGTGATAACTTACAATAATATAATAAACTATAAAATTAAAATTGAAAAAGCAGAAGGAATAATTGATGAAAATTTACGTAAAAAATATGACATAATTGCCAAATTAAATATTGCAATAAAAAAAGTTGTCACCAAAAAAGACTATTTAAAGGACTATTTAGAATTAAAAGATAAAAGGATAAGCAATTATGAACTTGATCGTAAATTAACCGAAGCAATGAATATAATATTAGAAGTTAAAAGCGATCATGAAGAATTAGAAAATAAAGAATTTAATAATGACTTAAAAGAAATAGAACAAATAAATGAAATATTAACCTCATGTAAAAATTACTATAACAAAAACACAACAGAATTAAATAAAATAATACGCAAATTCCCATCAAACATGGTAGCAAAAATTCACAGATATAAAATAAAGCCATTTTTTGATGGCAAGAACATGCAAGATGCTGTCATTGATGACTTTAAATTATAATTTCCAATCTATAGGTTTTAAATTGTTTTTTAACAAAAATTCATTAGTTTTAGAAAATGGCTTACTTCCAAAAAAACCATTATAAGCTGAAAATGGAGATGGATGTGGGCTCATAATAACATAATGTTTAGGATTATTTATTAATTTAGCTTTTTCTTTTGCAAAATTACCCCAAAGAATGAACACAATAGGTTCATCTTTTTTATTTAAAGTTTTAATAATATAATCAGTAAAAAGCTCCCAACCTAAATTTCTATGACTCGCTGCCTTATCTTTTTCAACAGTTAAAACAGCATTTAATAATAATACGCCTTGTTTAGCCCAATTAGTTAAATCTCCATCTAATGATGGTTTTATTCCTAAATCACTTTCCAACTCTTTAAAAATATTTTGTAATGATGGTGGCAATTTTACACCCTTTTGAACAGAAAAAGACAAACCATGAGCTTGATGTTCTCCATGATATGGATCTTGCCCTACTATAACTACCTTAGTATCTTTAAAGCTTGTTAATTTCAAAGCATTAAATAAATATTCCTTCGGTGGATAAATAGTCTTTTTATCATATTCCTTCATAATCATATTATAAAATTTATTAAAGCCATCACTATTCCAAATTACTTTTAAAACTTCGTCCCAATCATTTCCAATCATTATTATTCCTCCATAATCGCTAATTTACATGCGTTAATTATATCTTCTAAATTATTAGCTCCAATTAAAAATCTTGTTTGATGACAAAAAGTCAAATTTTTAGGCAATTTATTTAACCATTTTTTAGGAAAAGGCTTTTTTAATTTAGTGGTATCAGAACTAATTGTAACAGCTTGAGCAAGATATCCACCTCTTTTTGAAGGATAAATAACATATGTTACCTCCGTATTTGGTAAAGAATCTTTAAAATGTAAATATTTATCCAATACTAAAATATGTTTATCTTTCGAATGATTATAAATATCCATTACCTGTTTTTCATCATTATAATTATTAACTGCATTTTTTATCATATTTGATAACAAAATAGAAGCAAATTCAACAGCTTTAATAAATTCTAAATCTCCATTTCCATCACCAGTAAAATCATTAAAAGAAGAAATAGCATAACATAAAGTATCATTACTCCCAGTATTATCACTATAATCAATATTTTGAACTAAAAGCATATCAATTTTTTCAAAAACATAATTACCATAAACTAAAGGAGCAAACTTTCTCCACAATTTACCAAAAGAAGCATAAGGAATTCCATTGTCTCTAATTTCATTATTTATCATATGGTGATCAAACTCTCCCATACCAATATCAAATTTTAACCCTTCATATTCATTACAATCATTAGTTCGAATGATTGTAATATTCGGATTAATCAATTTTAAAAATGCAGCTGAAAAAACATCATCTGCATGAAATAGTCCATTGTGAGTTATTGCTAAATTACATTTTTTTAGTTCATCTAAATCCATATAAACACCTACTTATGATATGATTCATTATTTAATATTTTAAAACACCTATAAAGTTGCTCCAATAAAATACCTCTAAATAAACCATGTGGAAAAGTTAGATTAGAAAAACTTAACACATAATTACACTCTTTAATAATATCATTATTTAAACCTAATGAAGGACCAATAATAAATGTTATATTACTATTATGTATTAAGGTTTTATCAATTAAAGACGCAAATTCAATACTATCAAGCATTTCTCCTTTTAAATCCAACGCTATATTAAAATCATTTTTATTGATAACTTTTAATATACTATCAATTTCTTCTTTATGAATAGGACTATCTTTTAATTCTACTATTTCCACTTTTGTATATTTTCTTAAACGCATCAAATAATCATTTATTAATTCATTTAAATACTTTTCCTTTATTTTACCAACACACACTATTTTTATCAAAACTCTACCACTTCCGTTTTTTCATTTTGTCTAGCACACACAATATTATGAAAATTTATATTATACTCTAAAAAAGTATCCTTAATTGTATCTAATGCAATCTCTTCCAAATTATTGGTTTCACTCAAATGAATTAGTATTATTTTTTTTGTTTTGTCACCAATTAACTTAGTTAAATAAAATGAAGCAGCATTATTTGATAAATGGCCATTATCACTCAAAACCCTAGATTTTAACCATTTTGGATAAGGCCCATGTTGTAATAATTCAATATCATGATTACTTTCAAATAAATAAACATCGAGATTTTTTAAATATTTAAAATTTTTAGTATTAACATACCCTGTATCAGTTACATATCCAATTTTAGAATTATTATACTCAATTACAAAATTTCTAGAATCTACAGCATCATGACTAGACTTAAAAGATATAATTTTAATGCCATCCACTGTTATTTCATCTTCACAAACTATAATGTGTGAATAATTACTTATATCATTTATTTCATATAATTGTTTTTGAGAAATAATTATAGTTGCATTAGTATTTAAAACTAATTTTTGTAAAGCTGAAATATGATCTGTATGATTATGACTAATAATTATATAGTCAATGTCACAAATATTAACACCAATTTCAGCTAAATTATCCTTAATATATTTATAATTTCTACCAGCATCTAACAAAAATTTCTTGTTATTAACTTCCAAATAAGTAACATTTCCCTTAGATCCACTAGATAAAACACATACTTTCATCAATAAATACTCAATGGGTTTACAAAACGATAACTGCCATGATAAGGCCATCCATAAGATACAGATAAATGCAAATGAACACCAGTAGCAAAACCAGTATCTCCCATTGTTCCAATAACATCTCCTTTACTAACTTTTTGACCTACCTTAACTAATAATGAATCCATATGAGCATATAAACTATAAACATTATTATTATGTTGTATAACTGCATAAGTTCCATCACTTCTTAAATGAGTTCCAACTACAGCTGCTTCTACAACTGTTCCATCTCCAATAGAATATATAGGAGACCCTCTTCCCGGCCCAGATATATCAATTCCATCATGCATTTTTCCCCATCTATAAGCATAATTACTAGTAATTTTATATGGATATGCAGTTGGCCATCCCCAGTTTCCATATATATATACACCAGAATATGAAGGACCAACAACAGTTATTTGCTCAACAGCATCTCTAATAGTTTCAGTATAAGAAAAATCAACTTGAGAACTTTCTTCACCATTTATAACTTCATAATTTTCATGAGTTAATATAATACCAGATACACCAGGTTGAATAATTTCCTTATATCCATATCCTTTAGTTTTATCAACTATTGTTTTATTAGGTAAACTAATTGTAGATTCTTCAATTTGGGAAACATTATATATAAAAGTAACTATCGGATCAATTAATGTAACATTTACCACAGCGCCAATCTGTAACATACTATTTTCACTACGATATTCCGGATTAGCTATTAAAAATTCTTGTGGATTCAGTTTGTATTCTTCACTAATACTGCTAATGCTATCTCCAAGTTGAACAGTATAAGTATCCATTTTAGCATCAGGACCAAACAATAAATCTTGAGATAATGTATCAACATCAGTATAGATTTTATCACTTACACTTATATAACTTTCTTTAATAGTTATAGTTTCTAAGAAATACATATCAGTTACAACTTGACCAATATCAGTTAAATTTGCAACATCATCATTTACAAAATCATTATAATCCTCTTCAGATACAAATGCTAAGATGTATTTTTTAATAGCTTCATCAAAAATTGATTTATCCAAAACATTTATTTCAAAATTATCAGGAACTTCATCATATTCATGATACTCATTATCACTATATTTAATTGTTATAGTATATCCTTTTATAGTAAAATCATCTCTTTGTTCAATTAAGCTATAAATGTCTTTTGCAGAAGAATAATTTGTATTATAAGTATTAACCTTTACTATATCAAAAACACTCGGAGGATAAACATAATCAACATCATATTCATTCTTTATTTCTTGTTGTTCAGAATTGATTAAATCATATAATTCTTGTTCATCTTTTATTAAACCAATAACTTCTCCATTTAAATAAATTTGATAAGCAGATGAAGCAACAATACCTTTAATATTACTATTTTGATTAATAAAATACAAAACTGCAACAATACATGATAAAATAATTGTAACTATTATATCTTTTCGTTTCATTCTTCTACTCCATTAACTTTAAGTTGACTTTTAAAACTTAACATATTTAATTCAAATAATAAAATAACAGTTCCTAACCCACCTTTACGATGTTTAGCTATAATTAATTCAGCAGGAACAATTTTTTGATTAAAGTCTTTTGCCTTTTCATAATAATCCTTACGATTTATGAACAAAACCATATCAGCATCTTGTTCCAAAGAACCAGATTCCCTTAAATCTGCTAACATTGGTTGATTACTTTCTCTTTTTTCCGCACTTCTTGATAATTGAGATAAAGCTATAACTGGGACATTTAATTCCAATGCCATAGTTTTTAATGCACGTGAAATTTCAGATACTTCTACTTGTCTAGATTCAATTCTTTTATTGCCACTACTAACTAATTGTAGATAATCTATTACTACTAAACCTAAACCTGATTCACTATTTGCAAGTCTCCTACATTTAGCTCTAATTTCTTGACAAGTAACTCCAGCATTATCTTCTATATAAATATTTGTATCAGCAAGCTGACTCATAGCTTCATTATATCTTTTCCAATCTTTTTCTTGCATATTCCCAGTTTGTAATTTATAAGAATCTATTTGACCAATTGATGCAATCATACGATTTATTAACATATCAGCAGACATTTCCAAATTAAATATTGCAACTGCTTTTTTTGTTCTAGTCGCTGCATAAGAAGCCATATTTAAAGCTAATGCAGTTTTTCCCATTCCAGGTCGAGCAGCTAAAATTATCATTTCTCCACCTTGTAAACCGGTAGTTATTTTATCAAAATCAGGAAAACCGGTTTCTAAACCAGTTATTGTCCTTTTATTTTTTGCTAATTCTTCTAATTTAGCCTGAGCTCTTCTTAAAATTTCTTGAATTGGTACAAAATCACCAACTGACCTTGCCCTTACAACATTTAATATATTTTTTTCAGCATTATCAAGCAAACTAGTAATATCTTCTTCTTCATAAGTGTTTGTAATTATTTCAGTTGCAGTATCAATTAAATTTCTTCTTACTGCATAATCTTTTACAATTTTAATATAAAAATCTAAATTAGCACTAGTAACGACAGAATCAATTACCTCAGTAATATAATCTAATCCAACAATATTTAATTTTTTTTCTTTATCAAGTTCATTTTTAATAGTAGTTATATCAATGGGTATTTTGGAATCATGCAAACTCTTAATAGCATTAAAAATAAATTTGTTTCTTTCATCAAAAAACATATCAGATGTAATTTCTTCAACTATCTTATTTACGTCATAGCTATTTATAAAAGCTACACCTAACACGCTCATTTCTGCTTCAAGATTTTGAGGCATACGTCTTGCCATAACTCCTCCTATTTTAATAAATTAACTCTAATATTAAATTTTACTTTCTTATGTAATTCTATTTCTACGTTAGTAATACCAAGTGAACATATAGCATTAGCAACTTTAATATTCTTTTTATCAATTTTATAACCCATTTCTTTTAATTTATCACTTATTTGTTTACTAGAAACAGTTCCAAAAACTTTATCTTCTTTACCAGTTTTAACTTTAAACTCAATTATTTTATCATTTAATTTGCTTTTAATTTCATTATATTCATCAATTAATTTTTGTTCTTCTTTTTCTCTATTGTCTATCTCTTTATCTAATATTTCTTTACTTTTTTTTGTATATAAAACAGCCAAACCATTTTTTATCAAATAGTTATTAGCATAACCATCACTAACATCAATCACACTATCTTTTTTTCCTTTTCCTTTAACATCTTTAAGTAAAATAACTTTCATTATAAAAGCCTCCTTAAGCAAAAATATTATATCATTTTTCAAAGAATTAGTAAAATAAAAAAAATATAGAGATGTAGTAAACTAGATGTGGGAAAGTAAATTATTAAATAAAAAAGAGAAAACACTCAAAAATTAAAAACTGTTATATAATTAATTTGTAAACAAAATATATACAGACCTTTTGCAAATGCTCTAAGCTTAAAAGGTTTTAAGGAGTTGTTTTCTCAATGAATATCATATCATTATTTAACAGTTTTGTTAACCACCTAAATAGCATTTTAAATAATAATTTGTTCCTGCATGAATTGGAACATAATATTTCTAATTCAACTAATACTCTTAATTTAGATATTTTAAGAAACATACTTGAATATTTAGATTTAGAATATAAAAATTCTAAAGAAAGGAAAGAAAAGTATTATGTGCAACAAACACGAGAAAGAACTTTAATTACTTCTCTTGGACTAATAACCTTTAATAAAACCTATTATAAGTCAAAAAACAAAATAAATGGCAAATATGTTTATTATAGTTATTTGGAAGATTGTTTAGGAATTGATAAATGGGCTAAAATGTCTTTATCTTGTGAAGTTAATTTAATTAATAATGCACTAGATAATGGTATGTCTTGGGCTGGTGCTAATACTATTCCTAATTATTCTGTTTCTAGACAAACCATTTCTACTAAAATTAAAAATATTAACTTTAATTAT
>CASFPB010000020.1 GCA_949296605.1 uncultured bacterium | reverse complement strand
AGAAGGTTTACCAATGATGATAACCTTAGTATTATCAAGTAATATGAAACGTATGTTAAAAGATAAAGTATTGGTAAGAAAATTAGTAGGAATTGAAACAGCTGGTAGTTTAAATGTTTTATTAACTGATAAAACAGGAACTTTAACTAAAGGAATTTTGAAGGTAACAGATTTTATTAGTGGAGATGGAAAAACATATAAGGATTTTTCAGATATTAAAAAAAGTTTTATATATGATATTATTTATACTTCTTTTTTTTATAATAATGCTAGTATTATTAGTAATAACGAAATTATCGGTGGTAATTCTACTGATAGGGCTTTAATGAAATTTATTAAGTTTGATGCTAATTTTAAGAAAAAAATTATAAAAAAAGAACCTTTTGATAGTTTTAAAAAATATAGTAGTATTACTTTAGATGATGGAAACTTTTTTGTAAAAGGTGCTGCTGAAATAATATTACCTAAATGTAATAATATTTTATATAGTAATAAAAAAGTAATAAAATTTACAAATAAAAGTTTTATTAAAAATAAAATAGATATAAATACTAAAAAGGCTAGTAGAGTTTTAACATTTGCGTATGGTAAAAATATGAATGATTTAACATTTATTGGCTTTGTAAATATAAAAGATGAATTAAGAGAAGAAGCACGAGATGGAATAAGAATTATTAAAGAAGCTGGTGTTCAACCAATAATGATTACGGGGGATTCAATAGATACTGCGAGTGCTATTGCTAAAGAGGTTGGTCTTTTAACTTTTAATACAAATAAAGTGTTAAGTAGTGATGATTTAAAAAAATTATCTGATGAAGAAATTGCTAAAAATTTAAAAAATATTGCAGTTATTGCTAGAGCTTTACCACAAGATAAAAGTCGATTAGTAAATATTATAGAAAATATGGGTTTAGTAGTTGGAATGACTGGTGATGGTGTAAATGATGCTCCTGCTTTAAAAAAAGCAAATGTCGGTTTTGCTATGGGAAGTGGAACAGAAGTAGCTAAAGAAGCGGCTGATATTGTTATATTAGATAATAATATACTATCAATTAGTAAAGCTATTTTATATGGAAGAACTATTTTTAAAAGTATTAGAAAATTTGTAATATATCAATTAACAGTAAATATGTGTGCTTTAACATTATCTATTATTGGCTCATTAATTGGTATTGCTACTCCAATTACAATAGTTCAAATGCTTTGGTTAAATATGATTATGGATACTTTTTCTGGAATTGCATTTTCTTTTGAACCTCCACTTGCTGAATATATGATGGAAAACCCAAAGAAAAAAAATACGCCGATAATTAATAAGTATATGTATAGTCAAATAATTTGGACGGGGTTATATTGTGCATTCCTTTGTATTTTATTTTTAAAATTTCCTATTTTTAAAACATTAGTTAGAGTTGGTGATAATAACTGCTATTTAATGACAGCATATTTTGCAATGTTTATATTTATGGGAATATTTAATGCATTTAATGCAAGAACTTCTAGAATTAATATATTTGCTAATCTTAATAAAAACAAAGTATTTATAGGAATATTTAGTTTTATCTTTTTAGCACAATTATATATTATTTATAATGGTGGAGATGTATTTAGAACGTATGGATTAAAAATTAATGAGTTAATATTAGTTGTTATTTTAGCATTAACTGTATTTCCAGTTGATTGGTTAAGAAAATTTATATTAAAAAAGAAAAACATTAAACTTGGAGTATAATTTTACTTTAAAAATTATAAAAAAATCAAAAAAATAACAATGAATAAGCACGGAAAAATTGGGGGTTTTAATTTTCAAAAAACTATGATATAATCTAATTGCAATTTTAAGTGGGCAGAAAATCCCACTTTTATTATTAGTTAAGGAGGCGTTATGCAAGAAAAATTAGAAAAATTAAAAACAAGCTTACAAGAATCTTTGAATAGTGAAGAAATAATAGTAGATGATGTAACATATGAAAAAAAAGGAAAATACAATTTTTTAACTATAACTTTAGATAAAGTTGGTGGTATAGATCTTGAAATGATAGTAGAAGCTACTAAAATAGTTGATAAGATTGTAGATAATGCCAACATAACTGATGATAGTTTTATAATGGATGTTATAAGTAAGGAAAGAGGTTAAAATGAAAAGTAAAGAATTAATAAAAGCATTAGATAATTTAGTTGCTGAAAAAAACATTAGTCCAGACGTAGTATTTGAAGCATTACAACTAGCCCTTCAAACAGCATATAAAAAAAACTTTAATTCAAAAACAAATGTTAGAGTAGATATTAATAGAGAAACCGGAGATATTAAAGTTTATTCATATTTTGTAGTTGTAGATGAATATGATGATGGAAAAGAAGAAATTGATGAAGAAGGAAATATCAAAAAAATAGAACCTAAAATTAATAGAGATGCACAAATATTATTAGAAGACGCTAAAAAAATTGTCCCAAACATAACTGTTGGTGAAACAATTGAACAAGAAGTTACCCCAGCTGATTTTGGACGTGTTGCTGCAGGAACCGCTAAACAAGTTGTAATGCAAAAAATAAGAGAAGCAGAAAAAGCTAGTATTATAGAAGAATTTGCTGATAAGCAAGACGAATTAATGATAGGAATGGTTGCATTAGAAGATCAAAATAATTATTATATAGATTTAGGAAGAACTAGAGGAATTTTACCTAAAAAAGACATCATACCTGGTGAAAAAATTGTAATGGGCTCAAATATAAAAGTTTATTTAACAAAGGTAGAAAATGGACCAAAGGGACCAGTTATAAAATTATCAAGAAAGAATTATGGATTTATAAAAAGATTATTTGAACATGAAATACCAGAAGTAGCAAACGGAACAATTGTTTTAGAAATGGTAGTTCGTGAACCAGGCATTCGTAGCAAAGTTGCTGTATATTCAACTAATGAAAGAATTGATGCAATAGGTTCGTGTATTGGGGAAAAAGGATCTAGAATAGCAGGAATATTAAAAGAATTAAATGGTGAAAGAATAGATATAATCCCATATAGCGATGATCCTGTTGAATTTATAAAAAATGCGATGACACCAGCTAAAGATGTAATAGTTAGTATTACCGATGAAGAAAATAAAAAAGCTTTAGTAATAGTTAATGAAGATAATTTATCATTAGCAATTGGTAAAAAAGGAAGCAACATAAAACTTGCCAGTCGTTTAACAAAATATACATTGGAAATAAAAACAATGGAAGAAATAAATAAAGCAGGTAATAGTTAATGAAAGTGAAAAAAATTCCTATGAGAAGTTGTGTTGTTACTAAAGAAAAATATCCTAAGAAAGAACTAATAAGAATAGTAAGAACACCAGAAGAAAAAATAATTATTGATGAAACAGGTAAAAGTAATGGACGTGGAGCATACTTAAAAAAAGATATAGAAGTAATAAAAAAAGCTCAAAAAAGTAAAATTTTAAATAAAGTTTTAGAAGTAGAAATACCAGATAACATATATGAAGATTTGATAAAAATGATAAACAATTAAAAGAAAGGAAAGTGATAGCATGACTATTAAAGATTACGCAAAAGATGTTAATTTATCAGTTGCAGAAATATTGAAAAAATGTGCAGAATTAGGAATTAATGCAAAAGATGGCAATTATGAACTTAGTGATGATGACATTATTATGTTAGATAATACTATAAATTTAATTAGCACAGATGAAGAAATAACTTTTGAAGAAGAAGACGACATTGATGATAAAGTTGATGAAATATTAACATCTAGCACATTTGATAAAGAAATGAAAGAGGGCGTAAGTAAGCAAAAGTTAAAGAAAAAGGATTCTAATAGTAAAAATGAGTTTAATATATTAAAAAAAGAAATGTATAAACACAAAAACAAATTAATGAGTAATACATTAGATGACAATATAGTCCTTTATAAAAATGGAATGACAGTAAAAGACTTAGCTGATTCTTTAAATATAAGTGGCACAGATATCATAAAAAAACTAATTAGTTTAGGATTGATGGTTAGCATAAACCAAAGTATAGATTTTGAAAATGCTGAGATAGTTTCTGCTTATTATGGTAAAACTTTAAAAAGAGAAGAAACTCAAGATGTTGCTAATTTTGAAGAATATGAAATAGTAGATAAAGAAGAAGATTTAGTAAAAAGGCCACCAATTGTAACAATAATGGGTCATGTAGATCATGGTAAAACAACCCTTTTAGATTATATAAGGAATACTCATGTTGTGGATAAAGAATTTGGGGGAATAACACAACATATTGGAGCATACCAAACAAAATATAAAGATGAACTTATTACATTTATTGACACACCTGGTCATGAAGCATTTACTGAAATGAGAGCAAGAGGAGCCAGTGTAACAGATATAGTTATAATTATCGTTGCTGCAGATGATGGGGTTAAGCCACAAACAAAAGAAGCGATAGATCATGCTAAAAGTGCAAATGTTCCAATAATAGTAGCAGTAAATAAAATTGATAAACCAGATGCAAACATTGATAGAGTTTTAACTGAAATGAATGAAGCAGGAATTACACCAGAATCATGGGGTGGAGACGTTCCATTTATTAATATTTCAGCAAGAACTGGTGAAGGAATAGATTTATTATTAGAAACAATTTTAGCTATAGCAGAAGTAAACGAATATACAGCGAATCCAAATAGATATGCTGTTGGAGCAGTAATAGAATCAAGATTAGACAAAAATGTTGGTGGAATAGCATCCTTTTTAATCCAAAATGGAACATTAAGAATAGGTGATCCAATAGTAGTTGGAACTAGTTATGCAAAAGTAAGAACTATGAAAAATGATAGAGGTGAATCTATTGTTGAAGCAGGACCATCAACTCCTGTAGAAATAACAGGTCTTACAAAAAATCCATCTGCTGGTGATAAGTTTATGGCATTTGAAACAGAAACAGAAGCTAAAAGTATTGCAGAAAAAAGAGAAAATTTAGTAAAATTAAATGAAAATAAGCAAAAGAAAGTATCACTTGATGATTTATTTGCATCAGTTGATTCCGGCAATAAAGAAATTAATATAGTGTTAAAAGCTGATGTTAGAGGTTCTGAAGAAGCAGTTAAAAATGCATTAGAAAAAGTTACTACTAAAGATGTAAAAGTAAAAGTAATTCGTAGTGGAATTGGTGCAATTACAGAATCAGATGTAGTTTTAGCAACAGCATCTAATGCAATAATTATTGGCTTTAATGTAGTAGCAGGTAATAATACTAAAGAATTAGCTAAAGATAACAACATTGATATAAGACTATACACGATAATTTATAAATTAGTGGAAGATATTGAAGCTGCTATTAATGGATTGCTCGATCCAGAATTTGAAGAAAAAGTATTAGGAAGTGCTGAAATTAGAAAAATATTTAAATTTTCTAAAGTTGGAAATATAGCTGGTTCATATATTACTGATGGAGTAGTTAAGCATAATGCACTTGCAAGAGTAATTAGAGATGGAATAATCATAACAAGTGATGATAAAATCGCTACTTTACAAAGAGAAAAAGATAGTGCAAAAGAAGTAAAAAAAGGTTTTGAATGTGGAATAACACTTGAAAAATTTAATGACTTTAAAGAAGGCGATATTATCGAGTGTTATGAAATGGTAGAGGTTAAACATGGCTAGTCACAAAATAGATAGAATAGCATCAGATATATCAAGAAACATAAGTGATATATTAGCAAACGAAGCAAATGATGAACTTTTAAAAACTGTTACAATCACAGGATGTTCAGTAACAAATGATTTAAGCTTTTGTAAAGTATATTTTACTTCTTTTAGCAATTTAGAAAAAAAAGATTTAGAAAAGGAATTAAATGAAGCTGCCCCTTTTATTCGAGGAAAAGTAAGTGAAAGAGTAGATATAAGACACACACCAGAAATTAAATTTTATTATGATGAATCAATAGAATATGGCAAAAAAATAGAAGACATTATAAAATCATTAAATTAAAGAAGTGAAAAAATATGAATGGTTTATTATTGGTAAATAAGGATAAAAATATGACAAGTAGGGATGTGATTAATAAACTTAATCATATTTTTTCTATGAAAAAAATTGGTCATACTGGAACACTTGATCCATTAGCAACTGGGGTAATGGTATGTTTATTTGGAAAATATACAAAATTAGTAGATTTAATAACCAGTTATGACAAAGAATATATTGCTGAAATAAAATTGGGTATAAAAACAGATACATTAGATATAACTGGAAATGTAATTGAAACACAAAATGTAAAAGTAACTAATGAAGATATATTAAAAGTTTTCGATAATTTTCCAAAAGAATACATGCAAGACGTTCCAATTTACTCTGCAGTAAAAATTAATGGAAAAAAATTATATGAATATGCAAGAAATAAAGAGACAATAGAATTACCAAAAAGAAAAGTAAATATATATAACTTAGAACTAATTTCATTTAATAAAGATATTATTACTTTTAAAGTAAAGGTATCAAAAGGAACGTATATAAGGTCATTAATTAATGACTTATGTAAAAAACTTAATACAATTGGAACAATGAATAATTTAATTAGAACTAAACAAGGAAATTTTGATATAAAAGATTCATATAAATTAGAAGATATTCTTAATGGAAATTATAAATTTCAAAATATTAAAGAATTTTTAGATTATCCAGTAATTGAAATACCCAATGAGTTAATAAAGAAAGTAGAAAATGGAAACAAAGTAGAAAACGTATTTAACATTGAAGATAAGGTTATTTTTACAAAAAGTAATAAAGATTTAGCCATATATGAAAATAAAAATAATACTTTATATCCGTTAATAATTTTTTAAATTAAATAAAATCAAGTAAAGCCTAAATAATGGCTTTTTTTAATTGAATAAACAAAAAAAATATAATAAAATTAAACTAGGTGATAGTAGTGAAAACTAGCAAAAAAACAAATGTTAAAAAAAATATAATAAAAAAAGGAAGTAAGAAAAAAAGAAAAGGCTTTACTTTAGTAGAATTACTTGCAGCAATAGCAATACTTGGAGTAATAATAGGAATATCTACAGCAGTATTCATAAAAATAAAAAATGATTCATTACAAAAAGAATATAAAAACGTAGTATCGTATTTAGAAAATGCTGCTGCTAAATACGCAAGAGAAACTGGTTATACTACTGTAAGTGTTGAAGATTTAATAAAAGAAGGCTATGTAATGCCAGATGATGAAACAGATATATATGATCCAAGAACAAATGAAAGTATGAATTGTTATATAATAGTATCAACATTTGAAAATAATGATTATAAATCAGAATTAAAAGAAAAATTAGAAGATGAAGATGGTAAATGTAAGGCATATGAAAAAACAAGT
>CASFPB010000019.1 GCA_949296605.1 uncultured bacterium | reverse complement strand
TAGATGGACAACAACGTTTAACAACATTAACATTAATTGCTGTAAAATTATATAATATATTAAAAAACATAGAAAATTTATCTGCATTATTTAATAAAATAAGGACTTGTATATATACTTATACAATGGCTGGAAATCAAGAGTATAATATAGACCATATTAAAAGACAAAATGCAATGGACTTTATTTTAGGAATAGAAAATATAGAAAATAACTTATTAAATAATACGGAAGTTAATATAATTAATAGATATAATACTATAAACAACTATTTTGATAAAAAAAATTTAGATAACAAATCTTTACTTTTCTTTGGTACTTTTTTCTTATATAGATTAGTTTTAGTAGAACTAAATGTCGCCCAAATTGATACACCTATGATATTTGAAGTTATAAATGATAGAGGAAGGTCATTGCAACCTTATGAAATATTAAAGGGTAAGTTACTTGGAGTTCTTGATAAAGATGATATAGAAGAATATAATCAAAAATGGGAATCTTCGTTAGCTTTAATTACAAAAAAAGAAAATGCATTTTTTACAGATTTTATTAAATCACAGTATATTTTTACTAGAAATTCAAAACTAGAACAAGCGATTAATAATCAATTTCATAGATTATTGTTTGATGAAAATCAAGATATTGCCAATAATTTTGGATTTTTAAGAACAAATCCTAATCATATTGAACATATAAAAAACTTTATAAGTAATACTTTGGTATATTATACTAAATTGTATAGTAATATAATTAATTCTACTAATGAATTTATTATATATAATAAAGATTATAATCAGATATATGGACAGCTGCAGAATATTATGTCTGCATGTTGTATTAATGATGCACAAGAGAAAGAAAAAATTGATATTATTTCTAAAGAAATAGATAGGCTATATGTATTGTTAAATTTAAATAGAGTATATGATAGTAATGAATTTCAAGAAATCTCATATAATTTAAATAAATTATTAGCTAATAAGAGTATTAATGAGTATAGAGAAGTTTTTAATAATATATTAATCAACAAGATATCTGAAAAAATTTATGGTTTGTATAAAAATAATGTATCTTTATTAGATTACAATGTTTTTTGTCAAAATGGATATAATATTAATAAAATAAGATTTTTACGATACTTTTTTGCACGAATAGAATATTTTATATGTAAAAATACTAATCAACAAATGCAATATCATATGAATGATATTATAACTAAGACTAGTGACACAAAAGGGTTTCATATTGAACATATTTTATCTAATAATGATATGAATGTTCAATATTTTGAAAATGAAGAAGAATTTACTCGATATAGAAATCAGCTTGGAGGATTATTGATATTAAATAAAAGAACAAATTTAAGTTCAAATAATGAATATTATTCAGACAAATTAAAAACATATTCTTCTGGACTTGTTTTAGGTAAGACTCTTTGTAGAGATTTCTATCACTCTAATAAAGATTTTAATGATTTTAATAATAATTTATATAATACAATAGGGATTAAATTTGAACCAATTGATATTTTTGATAAAAATGCTTTATTTAAACGTAATCAGTTATTATGGCATATCACTAAACTTATATGGGAAGTAGATTAAGTTTATATTTTTACAAGCTCATAAATTACTGTATATTGAAATTTATGTATTTTATCTATTTTAAACCCATTATTCTTAAAATATTCTTCTTTATTATATGATAAAAATTCTGGGAAAAGGTTATCATCTTCCACTTTTTTTACAAGTTTAAAGACTAAATTTGGCAAGAATTTTTTGCTTTCTGGATAGATAAATTCAAATACAATTAATTTGCCATTATCTTTTAATACATTGTATGTATTCTGCGAGCCTGTGAAAAAAAGTCTGTAAATTCAGTTTTCTATGATTATATTTTTACATATCCTGCTCTATGCATACTAGAATAAAGTTATTCAGTCAAGAGCAGGAATTTATTTTTCACATTTCTATATTCTATTCAGGCAGCCGTCCTTCATACATAATGCTTAATTCCCCATAAACTTGAGCCCAGTTCCTAATGGTATCAGTCCATTTTTTAGTTGCTTCAAATGTTGCCAAATAAAGAGCCTTTAAAAGTGCTGTATCACTTGGAAATACACTCCGTTGACTATTTAATTTACGATAGACAGAATTTAATGACTCTATTGTATTGGTGGTATATATG
>CASFPB010000018.1 GCA_949296605.1 uncultured bacterium | reverse complement strand
TTTTCTTTATTTGCATTTTCTGTTATTATTTCTGAATCTAATATTTTTAAATTTTCCCTTACATATTCTTTATCTATTTTTAACAATTCTGAAACTATACTTATTAAATAGTTAAAACATTCTTTGCTTTTAAAATATATCTTAAACAATGTATCATATGTTAAATCTAAACTTTCCAACAAAACCTCCCTTTATTTTCCTACATTTTACTAATTTCTTTTTTACTCAATCCAGTTATAGATGATATCAAATCTATTGATAAACCATGTTCTTTCATACTTTTAGCATTATTTATTTTTTCTTTTTTTAAACCCTTTTCCATTCCAATTTTTGTTGCATATTCCAATTTCATGTTTTCTTCTAATCTTCTTTCATATTCAGGGTCAAAATCCCATATGAACTCTTCATTTTCTTCTAATCTTTTTCTTTCTTTTTCTGTTTCCATTAATATTTCATCTCCCTTTATTAATTTTTTTATTATTTTTTCACCTTCAATACTTGTTAAATACAAATATAATAAATACTTTTCTAATTTACTTATTGTAAATTTATCATACCATTTTTTATATATTTCAACAAGACTAATTTCGTATATTTTTATAGCGTCAGTATATAAATTTTCATAGTTTTCTTGTAATTTATATTCACTTATATTTTCAATATTTTTAAATCTATTTATGTTTACTAATATTATCTTCTTTGGTTCGTATTTTTCACCCTTTCTAAAACAATTATTATATGTTGATGTTACATATCTTAATTTTAATTCTCTATAATTTTCATAATAGCTTCTATTCATTTCAATTATAATTATAAATTTATCTATAAGTATTATACAATCAGATATTTTTCCTTTTTCTTTTATCCTTTCTGTTATAATTTCAGAATCTACTACTTTTATTTTATTTTTCACATATTCATAGCTCATATTTAATAATTCGGATATTATAACTATTAAATATTTTCTTGTATTTATAGATTTAATTAAATACTTAAATTCTATATCATAAGTAAAATCAATATTTTTGTGCACATATTCCTCCTTTCACTTATATATCTTCCTTATTTATTTTTACTTTCCTTTTTTAAACAATAAAAAAACAACTTTTTTTAGTTGTTTAAGTATGCTAATGCTTCATCAAAAGTATTTACACCATGTATATCTATATTTAAATCAAATTCCTCTTTAACTTTTATCGCTTCTTCATAATTTTCCATTGGACAAATAAATATATCAGCATCATTTTTTACTGCACCTAGTATTTTATATTTAACTCCATCTATTGCCCCAACTTCACCATTAATTTCTATTGTTCCAGTTCCAACAATAGTTCTTCCTTTTGTAATATCTTCTTTTGTTAAAGCATTATAAATTGCTAAACTAAGCATTAATCCTCCACTAGAACCTGATTCACTTGCTTTTGTTTTAATATCAATCGAAGGATCAGTTTCATATTCATAAGTAGTTAAAAAAGATATTCCAACCTTTAATCCATCATTTGTTTCATATATTTTGGCACTACATTCTTTTTCTTTATTATTTCTTATTACTTTTAATTTTATTGTATCTCCAGCTTCTTTTTCATTTACTATTTTTTTTACTTCTACAATATTTGTTACTTCAATTCCTTCAACACTTATAAGCTCGTCATACATTTTTAAATCAGTTTCTGCATCATCTGCTATATATATTATATTATTTACTTTTTTAGTTATTTTTAACTCTTTTCCAGCTTTTTCATAAGCAAGTATAGTTGCATTATTGATTGATGATTGCATATATAATTTTTCTAATTCTATTAAATCATCTACTGATTCATCTTCACTAGTTATTTCGTCTTTATCTATTAAATCCCAATTAGGTATAATATATGAAAGTAAAATCATCGGAGCTGTTCCTTTGACAAGGGATACATAACTCATATTAAGTGATCCATCAGATTCATAAGCATCATCAACACTTATTCTTTCTTCTAAATTAACTATTCCACCAGGTGTATATATTACATAAGGCAATTCATAAAAAAACAAAAAAATTATAATACCCCAAATAATTAAAAATTTATAATTTTCAACAATAAAACTTTTTATACTATCATATAATTTATTAAACAATTAAATCACCTAATTAATTATAGCAAAAAAAGGATAGTTATATGAAAAAAAATATTATTTATTTGACAATACTTGTACTACTATTTCTTATTTTTAAAAATTATAATATTGTTTTAGAAAGCTCTATTACTGCTGTAAATTTATGGCTATATAAAGTTTTTCCTTATCTTTTTATAATGATTATAATAAATGACTTATTAATTAATCTTGATTTTCAATCATTATTTAAAAATACTAGTATTTATATATTTATTATGTCTTTATTAAGTGGTAGTCCTACTTCTGCAGTTATAATATGTAATTTATATAAAAATAATAAAATAACTAAAAATAATGCCAATATTTCTTTATTATTTACTTACTTTGCAAATCCTTTATTTTTATGGACTATCTTAAATTCTATTTTTAATTCTAAAATAACTTCTATTAAACTTATTTTAATTCATTATATATCTAATTTAATTATATATTTTATTGTAAAGAAAAAACTAGATAAATCAATTACTTATAATAATAAGATAAATATCAATATATCCAGTTCCATTAAAAAAGCAATGACTACAACTACCATGGTTCTCGGGGCCATTACTTTTTATCAAATTATTAGTAATATATTATCTTTAAATTTATTATTTAAAGGTTTACTTGAAATGACTCAAGGTTTAAATTCTTTAATTAATTATAATTCTTCTTTTAAAGAGCTTTTAGCAAATCTTTTCATATCCTTCGGCGGTTTATCTATCCATACCCAAGTTAAATGCATTTTAGATGAAGAAAATATCTCTTATAAATATTTTTTAAAGGGAAGAATTATGCAAACATTAATTGCATTAGGACTTACCATATTAACTAGTGCATGGATCTGATGGTGAAGAACATGTTGCTCCAAGACAATTTATATCCGTATATGGAGTAACTAAATCATCAAGTTTCCCAATATAATTAATTATGATATCATCAAGAGTATTATTATTACATAATTTATTTTTTTCATTAGTTGTATGTATTTCTATATCTATTGATAAACTATAATAATTTTTTCCAGAAGCTTTATTGTCTTTCATATAATATACATTTGCTTTTTTTGTGTATATTGTTCCACCTTCAATATTCCATGTTCTACTTTCATCATCACTATCAGTATATTTTATCTTCTTTTCTTCTGCTTCTATTTTTGACCAAGATCCATCAGTAAAATCAAATCTAATAACTAATTTTGTATTATTACTTTCAGAATCACTTATACTAGCTATGTTTTTATTATTTAAGTCATTTCCTATCATTCTAAGTATTTCTGCTCTATTTATTTGATTATCCTTAGCATAAGTATTATTTGCCTCAGCATCATTTAAATCTATTAATAATTTTATCATAAATAATAACACAACAGAAATTAATGCAATACTTATTATTAATTCAGCAAGGGTAGTTCCTTTTTTATTCATGACTAACCTCCGATTATATATGGATCCATTTCTGATCCACTACCACTAATATATCTATTACTATTACTTAATACTACAACTGGTCTAACACTATATGTATTAGTTATTTCACCAGATGCAACATTTCCATTACTATCTATATAAAAGAAATTTTTTATATTATTAAAGTCTCTTACCATTGTCCACATATTAGCTTCATTTTTAAGCCAGTTATTAGCAGTATTATATTCATTTACTTTTTTTACCCAATCACCTGGTGCTGCTGTATAAGCATAATCACTTATATATAAAAGACCAACTTTACTATATATTGCTCCATATGCATTACTATTTTCACCTAGTTCTAGGCTATATACCCCATTAGCAGTTAATGTATTAACTATCTCTTCATCACTTGGTACATACCAATAATTATTATCGATTTTATCTTTAAAATCCCCCAATGTATTTAAATATTCATCAGTTAAATAATCAGTATATAAATTACTTGTTACATAATCATTTTTATTATTATCAGTATATGTTCTAGTTGTAATAGCTTCATTTCTTATTATTTTTACTTTCCCGTTAATTACACCAATTATTCGCCATAATTCATTATTAAATTTTACATAATTATTTGGATTAGATCCACTATATCTATAACTATTATCATTTGCTCCATTTGTTAAATCAGCATTATGATAATAAAGTCCATTTTCTCCATCAGTTGTATATACTTCATTTATTATATGACTAGCAAAACTACTAATAGCAATTTCATCTTTTATTTTTTCTTTTATTCCATTTAATAGTGTTCTATTACTTACTAAATTATTTACTATAAATAAAAGCATTAATAAAAATACTAAAAAAAATGAATAAACTGTTGTTGTTGAAATAAAACCTTTTTTATTCATGGTATCACCTACAAACCTAATGATACAAAATAATTACGACAATTTGTATCAACTCTTGGAGTGCACTTAGTAATTTTACCATCACTATCTACTTTTTCACTATACTCAACTACTAAATAATAATCATGTTTTGTATCATTTATTGATTTAATATAATTTGTTAAGTTATATGCATTATCTGTTGCATTAAAATAACATTCGTCTGATGTTTCACTTCCATCACATTCATCTATATAATTTCTTTTAACTAAAAACATTTGATTAACTCTAAAATTATTTAATATATTTTCTAACGTATTATTCATATTTTCCGCTAATTGTGCTTCATTAAAAAAGTTATCAAATGCATTTCCTATTGAAGTTACATATGATTTTTTAAATGCTTCACTTTTAACATATTCAATATTGGCGTTTTCTTCTAAAAATCTTTTTATATAATTAGTTTTATAGATATATGCTACATCATCATAATACACTCTTGTTTCTTCTTTATCAATTATATTATTGTATGAATTATATAAATATAATAAAGAAGTCGACAAAACAAGAACAGTAACAATAGTTTCAATAAATACAAAACCTTTATTTTTCATTATATCCCTACTTTAATAATTATTTTATTTTTTTCTACTAATATATTATATTAACTATATTATCAATAGAATATGTTGAAGTATTGAAAGTTTAAATTTAGCAACAAATCCTTTAACACTAATTAATTTTAAGAACATTTAATACTGTTCTTTGCTTTTAAAGCCATACCAACGATAAAATTAAATGCTTATTTATTATTTTTTATGATAACTCGGACCACGTCGGTTTAAGATGCCGACGTGGCCTTTTTTAGGTTTCTCACACCGCAATTCTAAATGGCGAAGCCTTTGTCCCATTTCCACCGGCATACGAGATATTAGACTTCAGATAAAAGACAGGCCTAACAGAATACCCACTATACGCGTGGCTAGAGTGCAGAAAGCCGCTATAACTCAGAAAAAACACAATGCTGAAGGCGGACGAGGACGGTGTCATTGTCCATTCATATAATCTCATATATAGCCAATTATTTTCTTTTATTGTTGATGAATTATATAAATATAAATTTGTTGTCCATGCATCTGGATATGCAGCATATCCATAATCACTTGGATACATTAATCCTATTTTAGTAGAGTTACCATTTGCATTTTCTGGTCCATATGTTGTTGGATTACTTCCATATCCTGCATTATTTCTTTCACCAGTATAAAAACTTTTTGCTGTATTAATAGGAGACGTCATTACACCTAGATACCATGTTGCATCTTCTATCATAGGACTCCATGAATTACCTAAATAATTTATATAATTTGTATTTAAATTTATTTTATTTAATTCACTTGTTGTCCAATTATTTGATCCTAATGAACTTACACTTGTATCATAATTCCATCTATATGCTGCAATCGTGCTTGTATCCATACTTCCTTTATAATATGATGTTGAATATGAATAATTTCCATAATAATCTCTTCCATCTGTTCCCAGCATATCACTTGTTGTATAATCTGCTTTTATTAGTTTAACATTATATTCTCCATCACTATCTTCATCAAAAACTCCAATTATACGATATAAATATTCATCTGGACAAGTTTCAGCATCACTTCCAAAACATACATAATTATTTGGGTCAGCTCCACTATATCGATACGAATTATCGCCTGCTTCTTGATCAGCATTAGTATATGTTCCTACTCCATCATGATAATATAATCCATTTTCTCCATCAGTTGTATACACATCATTTATAATATAATTTGCAAAAGTTTTATACTCATCTTTCTTTAATAATATAGATGCATTTAAACTTTTTCCACCATTTTCATGTTGATTTGTTTTTAAGTTAATAAATGTTACTTTAAATGTCCAATTTTGAATAGTTGGATTAGTGCTACTACTAGATGATATTTCATAAAGTGATGCAACATTATATAAATCATTTGCTGTTGTTATATCAAAACCAGTAACTGTTGAACCATCAGCATTTGTTGCTGTAACATAATTAAGACCACTTAAACTAGTAATTTCTTCTCCTAAAGGGTTAGTAATAGTTAATACTATTTCTGGTGTTTTTTCTGGAGTTGTGTATACATAATTATTAGAGTTTATTCGAAAAGAAACATTATAATTATATGTTGCAGTCTTATTAGTTGAATTAGCAACTAAACTAGCAGTTCCTGTTGCTTGTTCTGATAAACCACTACCACCTTCAGTAACATTAAATTGTGTTGGATTTAAATCAATTTCTTTATCTACACTAAATTTTAAATTATCTGTTGTATCTGCACCTATATTTACATTACCTGTTGCTCCCCCAGATATTTGAGCAATTACATAAGCAAAAGATACACCAATAAATAAAATTAAAAGTAAAGATAAAAGTAATATTTTTTTGTTTTTCAGATAAGTCTTTACCTTGTTCATATTATTACCTACCTTACTATAAAAATGATAACAAAAAATTGCTTAAAAAGCAATTATAAAATAACAACATTTCCAATAAATACAAAATAAAACCTTTATTTTTCAAATTCATTTTTAACGACCTTAAATTTACTAAGGGCCCGGAACTTAAACACTTTTGAAAAGATAAATCTTAGCAAACCATTGAAAAATGGTTATTTTTTTGTCAAATTTTGAATTTTACTATTGCATACGTTCTCATACGTTGGTATAATTATGTATGTAAGGTAGTGATTTTATGTATATTAAAAAGACAAAATCAAAAAACTTTGAACATTATTCCATTATTTATAACATCAACTTAAATGGCAAAAGAACTTCAAAAGTTTATGAAAATAT